>DUZB01000001.1 GCA_013349725.1 Deltaproteobacteria bacterium
GGCCGCGCAATGAAGCCATAGGCGGGGCCTGGAAAAAACACCCTCAGGGGGAGGGGGGTGTGAAAACACATCGTTCAAGGCCGTGGTAACAACCATGTTGCGCAGATTCCTCGTGCCTACAAAAACCACGGCCCTGGAAATACTGTCCACTTTCTGTTTCAGCCCGAAAAAGGAGCTGTTCACCAACTTCAGCAGGCGAATGACCAGGGTGGGGTCCATCTTGATCACTTTTTCGAACTCCTGAATAGAGCTGTTTTCACCGGAAATAAGTTGTGTTAAACGGACCGCCACGGGGGACAGGATCTTGGCGCTCTGAAATTTTTTCAACAGGATCAACGCTTCAGACATCCTCTGCGCCTCCGAAAAAAGTCGCGATTTTTCTGGCGGTACGATATGGGGATTTTCATATCCTGTCCCGGTCCCGCCGTCCCACTTATGCTGTAAACGCCTCAAAGCCCTCCTTTGCCCGGTCTAAAATGGCAGCCAGAGCATCGGGGGGCGTCTGCAGGGCCATGAGGCATTGCCTGTAGCGAAGCGATTGTTCTTCAATAATCGAGGCCAGCCCGTCTTTATGTCGTGTGGCCAGTTCATGGGTAATTTTCGAGATTTCCTGGTATGCCAGCAGTTCGGTGGCGCCTTTGGTGATGAAGGGCGCCAGGGCCGAGTCCAGCGCCATATCCAGCATGGAAAAGCCGCCCCCCAGGGCGGATGCCACAGCGATGAGGAGAACACCCCAAAGGATGGAGGCCGTGTAAATGCCCCACTTTGTCTTCTGGGAAAGGCCATCCGCCAGATCCTTGAAACGCACCTCGATCCAATGCAGAAGCGCTTCCCGTTGTTTGACCATTCGGTCTTCAACGTCTTGCTCTGTGAGTGCAAGATCAGGTTGGCGCAGCGCCGCCCCCAGGGGAAGGGCGGGATCTGCCGGGGACAGCTTTTCCAGCACCAGGCGATTGAATTGCTCCAATGCCGAAATCAGGGCGGTGGGATCAGCGTTTTTGCGAAGCCTGGCCAGGTCTTCCCGGCGGTTTTCATTTTTGCGGGCCTTACGCCCGGTCAGGAAACGAAGGGGTGTGAGGATAATGCCCTGGACCAGCCTCCTCGGTTTGCCCAGAAGATCATAACGAGCAAAAAGCCGCCTGATTTCCATGCGGATGTATTGGTTGCTGTTGGCCTTGAACCGATCTTCCTCGCCTTTCAAGAGGGCGTCAACGGCCTGAAGGGAAAGTTGTTTAAGCCGTTCCAGCCAAAGACGGGAGGCCTCTTCCTCGGTCTCGAGGAGATGGGCAAGTTGTACAAGTTTTTGTCGGCTGAGCGCCATGCGGGCCGTTTGCTGTTCCATATATATGGCGCGGGTTTTCTCGGGGACGAGATCCTCGCCAAAGGTTTTCAGAAAAGCCTGAACCACCGGTTCCCCGGACAGTTTTGCCGGAACGCCGCCGGCCACGCGGGGAAAAAGATAGATGCGTTCTTTTGACAGAGCCAGGCTCTGGGTTTCGGAAATTTTCAGAACGTCGGCGCGGTCAAATTCCCCAACCACCTTGTTGAGCAGGTAATAGACCGGCTTATGGTCTTCCAAAACCCTGCGCAGGACCTGAACGGAAATGTCGTCGGCATACTTTTCAGGGCTTGCCACAAAGATCACCACATCGGCCAAAAGGTAGAGATCTTCCGCGATGCGGCGATTCTGTTCTTCCACGCTGTCCACGTCCGGGGAATCCACGACGATTAGATGGGAAAAACCCTCCCGGTTGTGCGGGATAACCGTCAGCCGGCCGGTAGCGCCGACAACCGCTCTCGCGGAGGCATCGGCAGGCGAATGGATGTGGATCAGTATTTCCGGAAAAGGAAATATATCTTTCCATCCAACGGTTTCGTGCGCATACGCGACCGGACCGAAGGTCTTGGGCCTTTCGATCCCCGCGAGACTTAATTCAGCGCCGCAAAGAACGTTGAAGAGTGTAGATTTTCCCGTTCCGGTGCCGCCCAGAAAGACGACCCATGGGTTCAGGTTTTTCGCCTTGTATTGGATGACCCCCAATTCACGGCTGAGTTCCCCGGTAAGGGCCGGGATGACCACGCCATCAGGCGACAGGCCGCAATAGCGGACATCCCGGATGGCGGAAAGAATGGGGTTCAAAAGAGATTTCCTCGTCAGGGCTTGAATTCACAATGACAGTTAAAAAGACACGGGCCGTCGGTCTTGTAACACAGCTTGCTGCATGCCGGCTGTGTTCCCCCGGTTGCACCCCTAAAAAACCCGTAAGCGGCAAACGCCGCCAACGCCGAAGCGGCAAAGTAGATCCAGAGATAATCAAAACGGCCCAACAGAAGCGCGGGTCCCAAATTCCGTGCGGGATTGAGACCGGCGCCTGAAATGGAGGCAAACAGGGTCGTTGCCGCTACGATATAAATCCCGACGACAATTCCGGTGAACCGCCCTGAATTATCGGAAGATATAAAAGAAAAGATGGCCACAATCATCGAAAAGACCACCATAAATTCAACAAAAAAGACCAACAGAACCGAAGAATTTACACCCGGAAGCGCCAGTGCGGCGCTGAGACGTTGCCAATCAAACAAGGTAAAGGCGATCCAGGCCCCTAAAACGGCGCCGGCAAATTGTGCGGCAATGTAGCCAAGGGTATCGATGCCGCTCATTAATCCGTTCAGCCAAAAGGCAGTGGTTACGGCCGGATTAACATGTCCGCCGCTTCTTTTTCCCAAAGGCGAATACACCACCGCGACAAGGCCCATTGCAAAAAAAAGCCCGATGATCAAATATGTGACGACATCAGGCAGATTCAGAGGGCTAACCAGATAAATACCCGTAAGTCCTGCAAACAGAAGGACCGCCGTGCCCAGTAACTCACAGAAATATTCCGTCCAGTGCAATGTTTCCATCCCCTTTCAAATCCTCAATAAAACAAACACCAATCCCCCGACCTGGATAATGGCGTAAGAAACGATCCCGAACGGCAAAAAGGTCATAAAGTCAAATTTCGCCCTTCGCCCGTCTCTCGTTGTCAACCCCGATTTCTCCACGATGGATTGCGCCAGGGGCCCCGCGGTCGCGGCGGTCAGAAGAAAGCTCGATCCGGCGCATACGGACAGGGCCAGCCCGACATAGACGGTCTCTCCGGGAACGCCCCCCCTGGCGATGATCTGCTGCGCGATGGGCAGCATAGTCGCCATGCTGGGACCCGCGGAGAAGATTGCCGTGGAGATCCCGCAACATATCATCAAGGCGCATACAAGGCTCTTTGTATCTGTAAAATAGACCGTCATGAACCCGGCAATATCACCCAGGATACCGGAGCCCGCCATACAGGATACCATGAGAAAAAGAGCCGTCAAGAAAAGAATGGATTCAAAATCAACCTGATGTCTGACAATATCCTCCGCCGCTCGGTTCTTGATGACCATAAACGACCCTATCCCGAGAAAGCAGATGACGCCCGGACTCAACCCGATCCTTCCTGCGATAACCCATAAGCCGAACATGATGCAGAAGACGCCTGACCCGGGATACAGAATCGTCTTATCAATGGTATAATTCCGGTATAGTTTGGCCATGGAAACCAATGCCAGCGATCTCTCCAGGGGAGCCGCATCCTCACTTCCTTTTCGGTTGTAATAAACGGCGTACAGCACCAGAATCACACCAAACAGCAGAAGACACATGGGAAAAGCCAGAATCAAATATCTCACAAAGGAAATGCTCCCGGTGCCCATCAGGAGTATTGCCGGGAAGTCGCCGATGGGGGTGGCGGCGCCCCCCAGGTTGCAGGCCACAATCACCATGGAAAAGCACAGGGCGATGAATCCCTGAGTCGCACCGAGGGCTTTTAATATGCTCAAGAGTACCGGCAGAATCAACAGGAGGGCGGTCAGGTTATTCAATGCGCAGGAAATGATGAACATGATCGAAGAGAACATGATTAACACCAGGAGATATTTGCCCCGGCTCGCACGAGAACACCAGACCGCAAGAGAGTTGAACAGACGACTCCCGGCAAGCAGGGACGAAAAAATCCCCAATCCCAATAGAATGACCAATACATCCCAGGGAACGCCGTTATAGATGCTCGATATGCGCTGGTTCCCCCATGTGGCGGCAATAGTCATGGTGACCGTTGCTCCGGTGAAAATAACAACCATCTTCCTGGCCGGAATCAGGGCCTGGATGATTAAGGTTGCGATCATAACGATGATGAGAACACTGCCGATCATTGTTTTCCCCGGTTTTCCTATAGAATGCTGAATGAGTGCGTGAAAAACTGACCAGTCGTATAAAGAGGGGCCATATCACCCAGGTATCTGTTATAGCCTGCCAGTATATTTAAACCGATAATCCGGTTATATAAACTCCTGACATCGGGACCAACAGCCCTGTAGGTGACGGGGTAAATGAAGGAGTCCTCCTCCATCCGGCAGAAAGCATACGAAATCAGCACGCTGCGCGCTCCCCCGAGCCCCATGACCCCCCGGACGTCAATCAAATGAACATTGGGTGGAAAGTTGGCCAGGACCCTTTCCGCTTCAATGGTCTCCGAGTGTGGAATTAGATAAAACCGGGATTCCGGCAGTTTCCTGCAAAGACGGTCCAGGATAACGGATTCTATGCCGACCACCACAATGGTGGAATAGGGTCTTAATTGGTCGATTAACAGGTTCGTCTTCTCCTCGATGATCTGTTCGGTTTCAACGGGAGAAAGACTGCTTTCTATAAGCTCGCCATACAGCGGGAAATCTCCGGCCAGGATTTCAGCAAGCCGGGCGACTTCCTCTTCACCGGCCAGCCGATGGACCGTATCCTGCAAAATCAGGGCAGCACTGAAAGCGCCCAATTCCGAAATCAGGGCGGAAATGGTCCTCATAATCCCCTTGGGGTCCACATCTATTATGGGGACGATGGCTGCCGCTTCAGTCATAGGGATTTCCTTTGGTCGGGCGCCTCTTTATTTTGCGGGGCGGTTTCCCCTATGATCTGATGAAAAGATTCATACACGTGGAGCATCAGAACATTTGCAAATACCTCGTGGGGGGGACCCGTCAGGAGGTTCCTGGCGGCTTCCGCAATGCGCTCCTTGTTATTTTCGAAAATTTTCGTCAGCAGGCGACCCGGTATCCCCAGTGGAACGGCCCTTGCCGCATCCATCAACCGGTTCCCCTGCAAACGGGCGCCGGTGTTCCGCTCTGCGGGTTTTCGAGGCTTTTGTAATGGAGAAGAGGTTTCTTGAAGCGCACCATCGATGGTCTCATAGGGATAGGGCACAATTTTCTTCCCCATTCTTTCGGCCAGGCGCAGAAGCAATTCGTTGAGGATCGCCAGAAAAACGCCATTGGTTTGCCGCCGGTGCAGAGGACCCTCCTTCAATATGATTCTAAAGGTATAGGCCCATTCATCGGCATCCGGGACCAGAGAGGAGATCGCGCCAAAATCCAATGAATCCACCGGGGAATGCTTTTCTTCCGTCTGAAGTTTTTCCTTCAGCTGTTCGCTCAACCTGCGATATGCTTCGCCTTCGAGCAAGGAATCCACTTTTCGCCTGACAATCTGAGGCGGGGTGGCTTTACAGATAAAATCGTTCACCCCCAATTCCAAGCACTTCTGCCATTCGGAATCCCTGATGTCATTGGGCGCGCTCAAGAGGACAACCGGCATCCGTAAGGAGGGTCTCGCGCTCCTTAACTCACGAAGAAATTCAACCCCCGTGTGCTGGTCGGGAAAGGAGTAGTCCAGTAGAATAATGTCGGCGCTATCCACCAAGGCCCAGGGGATGCCTGAAACCCCGGTCTGTAAATCGAAACTGTAATCCGGGTCTTTGCCAAAGGATTTAAAGACATCTGCTAATACTTTTGGCGCTTCATCATCGATCAAAAGAAGTCTGTACATACTTTTCCTCGCTCTTACGCTAATGAATTCATGCTGAATTTCTTAACTCCGGGGGGCAGCCGCCCTGTTTACAAGGCCGGCGCCACCCTCTTGGACATCGGCGTATAAGCAAACCTGGGATCTACCTTGATCACCGTCTTCATCCCGGGAAATTCCTCCCGTACCCTCTTGCTTACGAAGCGGACGATATCATAGCGTTCCTTTTCGCCCTCCTCTTTCTCCAGCACTATATCGAAAACAGCGCTGCATTTGCCAAGGCTGCAACCGATTATCCTCAGATCATGGAAGGAACGGACGCGTTGTTCTTTGGAAATAATTTCCGCTATCTTCCGCTCTATGGCATGATATTCGGGATGATCCATGTTTATGGGATCCACGTGAGCAATGACCGTCCCTCCGAACTTTTGACCGATGCGCTCCTCAACCGCCTCGGAAAGCGCATGGAGTTCAAATGCAGACGCCTTGTCGGACACCTCGATGTGCAGTGAGACAATGACGGTTTGTCCGTATTTATGATAGATGATGTCATGAACGCCCTGTACGCCCTCGAAAGCGCTCGCAATACCCTCTATCTCCATGATCGTCTCGGGTGACGGGGCTTCTCCGAGCAAAGGGCTGACCGCCTCTTTGGCTATGGAATAGGCGGAATAAAATATGATCAGGGAAACAAAAGCGCCCATGATTCCATCCACCCCTCGAAATCCAAAATGCGCCGCGACAAGCGCTACAACCACCAGCCCGGTGGCCAAGACATCGGTGCGATGATGAAGGGCGTCCGCCTTGAGCGCTTGTGAGTCAATCATATCCCCGAGTTGATAGGCAAAGCGCGCCATCAGTTCCTTGATGATAATGGTGGCTGCGATGATCAAAATCACCCCTGGCGAGGCGGCGGACGCCTGTGGTCCGGAGATGCTCTGAATCGATTCTTTCAGCAACTCAAAACCGGCGATAAAAAGCAACACCGCAACGATGAGGGTCGCTACGGCCTCCGTCCTCCCGTGACCAAACGGGTGTTCCTCGTCGGATGCCTTTCGGGCGATCTTGAAACCAATGATAACCACCACCGAAGTCACACTGTCGGCAAGCGTGTGCACGGCATCGGCAATCAAGGCCACGCTTTTAATGGAAAGGCCGATGCTTATCTTGACGGCAAACAGGAGGATGTTAATGACAATGCTTGTCCACCCTTCAAGTGCCCCGTATTTTGCCCTGACCTTTAAGTCATCGATCTGCTGATGGTCTTTAATCGATTTTAAGACTACCCAGCGCGTGAATTTTTTCATCGGATGCCTCTACATCCCTCGAAGGGTTAATACGGGTACATCTTTTCCATATCACCGGCTTTTTCTTCCACCTTCGTATCCCCCGCCACGTCGGTTTTCAGGGCGGGTTCTTCCGCCGCCATCGGCAAAACCGGGGCCATTTTTTCTACGGCGGCCGAAATGGCGCCAACTTCTTCCGACAGAAGGCGTATTCTTCCTTCAAGCTCCATGATTGCCGATCGATCCGCGGGGATTTCATTTACAGTCGTCTTCTCCATGTCGGATACCGGTTTTTCCTCCTGCGGCGCCGGTTTCCTTTCGAGCAACAGTGTTCGTATTTCTTTGATCTGTGCTTCAATCACTCCCACTTTTTCCACCAATTGCCGCACTCCTCCTGATACGCTCACCGGATCATCGCCGTTTTTTAGAGGTTCAACACGTTGTAGCCGGGAAGCCGGCGCCGCATATTTGATCCGGCTCGGAAGTTCCACTCCCCCTTCTCTTTCCGATATGGGCTGCCGCACTATTTCCTGGTTGGCGCCAAGGTGTAAGGGTCCGTTCGCAAAGTAGTCTTTGATCCCCGCCAGAGCCGTCGTAATATTCGGCTGGTTGGCCTCGTTGAGTCCGAACAATCCCAAAACGGCCGCAATGGACAGGTAAATTCCGACGCACAGGAAGCCGTAACCGCGGGTACCCCCGGACAAAATATTCTTTATCTGCAAGAATAGGTACATGACGACACCGATGGGGAGAAGAAACTCTATCATGATGTAAGAAGGGTTGAGAAAAAACGGCCATTCGTAAAAAAAAGGGAGGTCGCCGATGACCTGATACAGCGTCAGATTGTTCCTGAGCCCCATGATAAAGGGCAAACAGCAGAAGAGGGACAAGAGAAAGAATACCAGAACCACCAGCGGTCTTGCGCGCAGAAAAAAAAGGGAGGCATGGATCAGGAGCGCCGATGATAAAAAGTATATGTAAAGGAGCTTATAATAAGAAATCCCGAAGATGAGCAGATGTTGCGCCGGATGAGGCCACTTGATCAGGTATACCAGCAAGAGGGGAAAGGCAAACCCCACAAGCAAAAACACCATAAAGAAGACGAACTTCCGGCCTTCCTTTCGAGGACCTTTATGGCGTAGGGGCGCATCCCTTTCGGACGTGTCTCTTTCAAGCGCATCCTTTTCGGGGACATCCCTTTTGGAAACAGCTTTTTTCGGGACATCCTGTTGGACGCCTTCCAGGAAGTAGCTATCTTCGGAGATACGGTCTGATTCTTTGTCCTGATCCACAAGAATGCTCTTTCGTTCATGCCGGTTTTTATAATTGAATGGAGAGAGAAATTGCCGTTATCACCCATGACGCTAAGACAGAGGCAACAATGATAGACCGAGAATGCTGCTTTATCCATGGGCCGACCATCTTTTTTGTTTCCGCAATCCACCTGATCCCAAGGGCTATCAAGATGCTGCCCACAACGACAGCCGCCAACTCGTCCATGAAAATGAAGCCGAACATGGATCCTGTCAACCCGATGACGACTACGGCGCCGGAAATGACGTTAAAATTATTTTGCCAATCCGCGTTACGATTCGTCATTGCGCAATTCGTTTCGACTTTATCTTTGCCGGACCGTTTCAAATATTCATTCAGCCCTATATAAACGACCCATACGACCACGGCGACCACAAGAGTTATGGGTTCCGGCCGTCCCATCCTGCCGAGCAGAATCACCATGGCATTGTAAAAGTAGATGCAGAGACCCACCGTCAGGAGAAAAATGCCGGTGCAATAGGTTGCTTTCACCTCAATTTCGGTAATCCTTTTTTTGGTCTTCTCATCTGTTCCCGCTTTGTCGGCGATGGCGCACGACTCAGAATCCTTGCATGCGCGATAATTTATGAAAAAAGCAATGACGTCGGTCATGGAATGAAAAGCATCGGCAACCAGTGCGCTGCTGTTTGCCAATAGACCCGTCACACCTTTCACAAACACCAGCAGGAGATTGCATATCAGTGAAACAAAAATTGAATTATTTTTCTCTTGAGGTTGCATAATAGGATTCACCAGACACCTAAGCCATTGTATAATCAGCGTATAATCTCGATATGCCTCGACCTGCCCCTTACGCTGTTCGCCAGATTCTCCGCATTGTATCCGCAAACATTATGCAAGTCAAGAACCCCATGCGATGCCTCACGATGCCTGCATTTTTTCAATTTCCAAGGCAATGTCTTCCTCCTTGACGAGCTCCTTGCCTTTCATCCTGCAATATGCGGCAGCGGCGTCGAGAAGGGCGATGGCCTTTCCCGGCAGGTATTCATCCGGCAGGTGTTTCCGACTCAAATAGACAGCGGACATCAAGGCCCGATCTTCAATTTTCAGGGAATGGTGTTTTTCAAAACGAACGGAGATTCCTTTCAATATCCTGAATGTCTCATCGGCGGAGGGTTCTTTGATGATGACCTTCTTGAATCTCCGCCCCAAGGCGCGATCCAAAAACAGATGCTCGGCCCCCTCAAAAGTGGTGGCGCCGATGCAGGGGAAATCACCGCGGGCAAGGACCGGTTTCAAGGCATCCCCCGCGCCGATGGCGCCTTCGGCTGAACCTGCGTTCAGGAGGGTGTGTATTTCATCGATAAAAACAATAATCTTCTCTTTGTTTTGCAGCACTTCCTCCATCAGGCCCTCAAGCCGCTCTTCAAACTCCCCCCGGTATTTTGTTCCTGCCACAAGCCCGTTGAGGGAAACCAGATAGAGCATTCGCCCTTTCAGGTGGGCGGGAACATCCCCTTCAAACAGGGCTTTTGCAAAGCCTTCCACAACGGCGCTCTTGCCGACGCCCGGATGTCCCACCAGTAAAGGATTATTGGTCTCCATCTGGCTCAATATCTGAATGACCCGTTCAATTTGAGCTTCCGCACCGATGACCGGTTTGGATCGTTGGATAAAATTACTTTCCGTAAGCAACAAACCGAATTTCCCCAGATATCCTTTGGTGGTTTTTTTGGCGCCGGGCGGCAGATGAAAAAAAGGGATCATTTCCTCGGGCAATTGGTAGGAGGAAGGAACCAGAAAAAAGACTTTCTCTTTTCTTTCCGTAAGGCTCCGTCCCATCTCCTTGACCATGGAGCGAATTTCTCCTACATCCGGGTGGATGCTCTCTTCCTGGCCGATCAGATGGTGGAAATCCTCCAACACATAGTACACTTCGTTTTGTGCTTTGTTGATAATAAACTTAATGGCCTCTTTGGGATTGCTGAGCCCTGAATCGCACCGTTCATCGGACAATGGGTAGCGCTTTGAGTGATGATCGAGCATAAAGCCCCGCGCAAGGTTCCATAGGATGCAGGTCTTCCCTTCTGCGCTTATGGTGGACACAAGCTTCCTGAGATCGACGGGGTGGTTATCATAGTGAATAAGAAACAGCCTTTGAGACTCCTCTACAGCGCTTCCCGTGTCATATTGAACCGAGTTCAACTTTTTCTCCTGTGCTGCATCGGTTTACGGTTGTTTTCAGGTAAAAGGTGTTGTCACTTTGTTGGCGGCGTGTTTCGGCAGGGAAGATTGAAATTTGAAATTGGGAGGCGTTACCAGATTTCAATTTTCGAATTTGGAATTTCGTTATTAAATGTTCGGTAATTTGCAGGCGGTCCTTCCCTGTTTGAGCTTCATGGAAACTTCCATCCTGCTTTCAGCGTCATAAAACACATTCCGGGCTTCTCTGAGCAATTCGTCGTATTTTTTCAATCTGGGCAGGCTCCCCTCCCTTTGAACCGAAATTTCATCCAGGGCGTTTTCCATCTTGCCGATTCGTTTTACGAGGACGGCCCTTTCATTGATTAAATTTTCGTATTCCTCGGACAGGGTTTTCCTTAGCAATCGGGTACTTTCTTCATCTTCCCTGGAAATCTTAACACGTAACCGCATGTCGTTAAGACCGGCAAGCAATGAATCACTTTTCGATTTCAGGCTTTCAATCCTGTCCGGATATTCCCTGATTTGTTTTGCGGTTGATGCATGATTTTCCCTGATGGATGCAAGCGTTCTGTCCATCAGCGCAACTTCCGCGGATAATAGCTCAATGCGGCGCTTATAATTTTCATTTTCCGCCGTTAAAAGCCGTTTTTTTTCTTCCAGTTCGCTCTGATCCATGCGCCAATAGGGCTTCGGTTCAATGTTCTGTTTTCCTGTAAGAGCCTGTCCGGCGGCGTCCTTTTCCTTCATGTCGTCCATTTTTCGGTCATCTCCCCCTATGTGGCGCATAAACGCAGGGCTTTTTCCTCGAATATTCGGTCCATATAAGATGGATTATGGAACCATTTCCGGGCGCGCATCCTTAAGCTCCTGGAAAAGTCGAAATTTCTCCTTGGATGTTTCTTTGAGTTCGGATTCAAGAAATCGGATTTTTTCCACGAACGTTCGCCGTTCACCCTTCAATACGTCCAGTTCATTTCGGTAGGCGCTGTTGGTTCTAAGCGCCGTATTCAGTTTAGCCTCCACATAATCCATTTCAATGAGGATGTCCTTTTTGTCTTCCTTGAGGCTACCCACCTGTTTATGGTATTTTTCGATCTCCTGTTGAAGATTTTCGATTTTCGATCTCATGGTCTGGATATTGAACTGAACGTCATTCCTTTCTTGGATCAGCCCATCGATTTCCAGCATAAGTTCCCGTTTTGAAGGCATTTCCATCTCCATTCCGGCAATTTTCTCTTCCAGAAGGGATTTTTCAGAAGCCAGATCGACAACCAGCCCTTTGGACGCGTCGAGATCGTTTTCAAGTTTGGCGTTTAAATTCAAAACGCTCTCAAGTTGCTCCTCCATCCGCTTGATGACGTCAAGCATATCCGAGATCGTTTTTTCGAGATCAACTGCATAAGTCCCCTCTTTCAGGATCTCAAGCCCTCTGATTTCCGATATAATGGCCCGGCTGGTCTCTTTTACGGCACTTGACTCGGACGTCATGGAAGAGCGTTCCGTAGATTCCCCTTTTTCTTTTAAGGTTGCAGTTGTCATAGGTTCTCCTTATACAGGGAAAAGGGCTTTGTTTATTTATAGTAGAGTACTTTTGCTTTTCTTTCAACCACATCGATTCTGTTTTGAAGATCATTCAGTGCCCTGATGAAGGTGCCTTTGATCTTCTTATCCAGATTGTCGGCATCCCTGAATTTACTGGGAATTTCTTCCTCAAGCATGCTCATTTTCAACAGCAGTGTGCCGATCTCGCCTTTTAAGAACCCCACGCCCTTGATCATCCCTTCAAGAACCGACATGTTGGCGTCATATTTTGCTGAAACATCGGCATGGATCTTGTCCATTTTATTCTTTTCAGACTCATAAAAGTCTATTTCCTGCACAAGATCCCCTTCTTCACTGATAAATCCTAAAAGGCTTTTCTTCTGTTCCTCCGAGGTTTTCAAAAGAGTATCGGCCTCTCGCTTTTTTTTGACAAGCTCAAACTCAAGCGATCTAAACGTCGCGGCCAAGGTCTTATTCTCCTGCTCAAGGCCTTCAACTTCCCCGACAAGATTCATGTCTTCCGTGATTGGACCTGATTCATTCATGGCTTATCCACCTTGAAGACGACCATAGGTCGAGCGATTTCCGTAATATTTACGCGTGATTCTGGACGATAAGCTCCGCAAGCTCCGCTTTGGTCAGTTTTTCATCGCATTCAATGCCAAGATCATTGCAGATGGCAATAAGCTCCGGCTTGAGTTTTTTGATCAACTCTTCTCTGGTCATTGTTTGTGTTTCCCGCTCTTCCTGTTCAACCTCCCTGACCGTGTCGTCAGCGGGTTCAAGCGCTTCGGATTTTTCCACCATGTCGTCCGGGGGATTCTCAGATTCGGATGCAACCGCCTGCCCGGGTTCATCAACGCTCGATGCCATCTCCATGTCCGGATCACATTCCGCTTCTCCCAGACGGGTTTTCTGCCACCAATCGATCAGTTCATCCGTTGCCTTGTCCAAGGCTTCTCCGCTTGCCTGCAAATCAAAGAGGACTGCCTCTCCCGTGATCATCCCGATGGCATCCAATGCACTTTTTTTCGTTTCAAAGTCCTGGTTTTTCAACACCCTTATCAACGGAAGAACGGCCGACTTATCCCTGATCGTCGCAAGGGCCGACAATGCCGCTTTGATCACCCGTTCATCTTCATCCTTCAAACCCTGCACAAGGGCCGGAACGGCTTCTTTACTGCCTTTCCACCCCAGGAAGGTAGCCCCGGATTTCCTGACATCCGGGTGCTCATCCTGCAGCGCGTCGATCAAATCCTGCAAGGCTTCACCGTCATTTTCTTCCGCCAGTTTGTACAGGCCTCTGAGGCAGGCGACACGCACCCTGTAATGGGGGTCCTGCACCCGATCCTTAAACAGCTTGACGGCACTGGAATCCCCGATCTCGATCAGGGCGTTTACGATCTCCAGGGTAAGATTGGGATCCTCGAATTTGACAGCCTCCGCAAGCACCGGCACGGCGGCTTTGTTTTTCATCTTTCCGAGCTCCGCCGCGGCCAGTATCTTGATTTCCATCTCACTTTCGAGGAGATCCCCGGCAACCTTTTCAAATTTTGCCTTCTCGGAGGCAAACTCAAACACCTCGGACCGCAAACCGGTTTCGATGGCCGCCTCGATGGCCGCTTGCAACGAAAGATCCTGTTCCCCGGTTTCCAACACCGTTTCGGTTGCGTCGGCGAATGCGGGTTTCTGCCGGGGCTTCACGTTTTGTAAATCGCCATTATCTTTCCCGGCATCCAATTCCGCTATCCGATCCTTAAGCCTTTTAATCTCTTTCTCATATTCTTTCACGTCGGAAATCAGACTCTTTACAGCTTCCGTGTCCAGGGGCGCGCCATCTTCGGAATAGCTGACGCCCTCCTTTCCGATTTCCCGATAGAGGCTCTCTATTTTCTCTTCCTTTTCCTTGATCTTTTCCTTAATGGCCTTGCCCTGGCTTTTTTTCACGGCCTTGCCTGCCGGTCTGATGGTTTCAAGCCCTTCATTGACAATTTCCCGTGCTTTCTTTCCCAGATCGGGCGCCTTTTTCAACCTGCAACCGATCTTGTCCACGGCGCCGACACCCAGGTCATATAGATCCACCAAGGCGCCCCCCGCTTCGTTCAGCACCTTTGCCGTAAACCCCAATACGCCCTTTCTCTTCTCTTCCATAAGAACCTCCCCTCCAGCATAAGAAAATTAAACATTAAAGTTCGATATCACCCGGCTCCATTGCCGTATAAAACCCCGTGCCCCAATAACAGGATGTGTTGAAGCTCCAGAAGGGCACTGCCATAATCATCGAGGGACATGCCCATTTTGCGGTTGATGGCTTGTGTGTCTTCCTTTACCTTGTTGATGATCGGCAGGTAGCCGTTATTCGCTTCTAAATCCAGCTTGGATTTCGTGATTTGTCTCTTCAGCCGCTCCATCTCCTTTTCAACATCATCGAACGCAGAAATGTGTTTTTTTCTTTCCGTGAGATACTGGACCTTTTCATTCAGCGCCATATCTTTTTTTCTTTCAACGAAAAGCCTGTTTTCATGTTCCGTTACCTTCGGAGCCAACCGCGAGATCTCTTCTCGCAGGGCGGCGACTTCATTTTTAAAAGACTCTTCTTGTGCAGACAGGGCGGCGATTTCACGGCTTAAACGATCCTTGTCCACATCCGGACCTATTTCGGGCTCAAGCGCTTTTAGCCTGAGGCCCAGGTTTTTCTTCTCCAGGGCCAGAGATACCTCAAGGTTTTGATTTTCCTCTATCTCTTTCTTGTAAGTGGCAATATCATTTGCCATTTTTTTCATTATGGCGCCGACTTCGGATGTGTATTCTTCCACGCCCTGTTCCGTGCTTTTCAAACTCGGGAATTCTTCGATATCGATAAATTCAGGAATATGTCCGCCGAGCAGGTCCCTCGTTGCGGTAATGACCCCGATCTCTTCTTCCAGTTTTATCAACAGGGATCTATCGGCGCTGATTTCCTCCTGAATTTTCCGCGTTCGCGCCGATATTTCGCTTTCCCGTTCTTTCAGCGCTTCCATCTCTTTAGCGATGTTGCTTATCTCCATCAAGAGACGTTCAACCAATGCTTTCTTGTTTTCAACATCCGACCTCTTCTTCTCAAGATTGATCTGAATGTCCAGAAGCCGGTTGTATTCATCTTCCAGGGGTCGTTTTTCCTGTTCGAGGCTTGCAAGCTTATTTCTAAATCCAGTGATTTCAGGGGTAATCATGTTGATGGATGCACGGTTCTCATCGATCTTTTTTTGAGTTTCTTCAATTCCAAATCCCATGTATTTTATCTCTCGGCTGATTTTCAGCAGGTCCGCCTCAAGAATGGCCTTCTTCTTTTTTGCGGAAAGGAAGGCACTTAACTTGTTGATGTAAGCGATAACCTCTTTTTTCCCGGGGTCATTCATGACGCCCTCCACCGATTCTTTCATTTTGTATCTCTCCTTGGCGCCGCGCCATCATAAAGCCGCAATTAGCTTTTAGCAATTAGCCGTCAGCTTGAAAATCGCAAAGGCTTACATTTCTTCTACTTCAATTGGAGCTCTCGCTTTTTTTTGATGCTACCCCATTCTATCTCAAATAACCAGTATTGCACGGCTAACCGCTAATTGCATCTTGTAGGAAAGATTATGATCGGGAAGACAGTCCCATTTTCAAACCAAATTCACGCTCATGCCCACTACTGCCTGCAAACAGCTCTTTCAGGTCGGAAATCGCTTGCTCAATCAGGGAATCAGCCTCACCCAGTTGATCTTCACTCTGTTTGGCTTTTACGGCCAGGTCGTCAAAGACCCGGACTTCATTTGAAAGGGTTTCAACCAGAGCCTCTTTTTCCGTCCTTTCGGACAAAATCAGTTTCAGTTCCGCTTCTTTCCGGGAAAGGGCCTCTCCCATCCCGTTTGCTTTCTCGCTGCCGGTTCGCGTTTCCTCTTCCAGTTGTTTCACCCTGGTTTCCAATAACGCCTTTTGTTTTTCCAACAAAACAACTTCTTCCATGTAAGCGCATTTTCCCTCTAAGACCGCTATTTCATCTCTCAATGGGGAAAGAATTTTTGCTCTTTCTTCAAGGGTCCTCTTGACCTCTTCCCGTTCCATGGCCATCTTTCCAAAATCCATGGAAAAGGCATCCAATTCTTTTTCGTTCTGTTCTTTCTGAACCACCGCCGTTGACAGCATCCCGGATATTTCAGTGGTCAAAGCGGTCTTTTCGACCTTGGCCGCTTCAATGGCGGAAAATATCTCCCGCCGCTCTTCTTCCTTTTTCCGAAAGGCATCCATGGTTTGCTGTAATCGCGAGGTCGTGGCGGCAAGTTTTTCCACGAAATCGCTCTTTTTTGCGGACAAGGCTTCCGCTTCATCGTCCGTTCTTTTCAGTTCCTGATCTATGAATTCGAGGTCGCTGTCCATCTCGGAGATCTTTTTTTTCAATACGGCGATCTCATTTTCCGTATTTCTGATGCTTTTATCGCCGATGCGCGAGTCCTTCAGGGCGGCCTTCAATTCCAGGGAAGTTGCGTCCAATTCCGAATATTTTTCCTTCGCCCGCGCCGTTAATTCACAGAACTCCCTGCGAGCGGAAATAAAGTCTTTTTGCAGCGCAACGATCTTTTCAAGGATTACTTTTTCGTCCTTCATATCATGCCCCTGCCACGAATTTTTCCCAGTTTTCCTGGATTTTGGCGAGTTTTTCTTCTATGGCGGCCTTTTCCCGCCTGCCCTGTTCCACAAGGGCCATGGATTTTTCCACTTCCTCCTGCAATCCATTGACCTCACGGGTAAGTTGTTCAATACGTCCCGCATCCTCTTCACGGAGTTTGGCAATGCCCGCCTCCGCCCGGATCTTTTCGTTCAGGGCAGTCTCCGCTCCTTTTTCCGCCTCCGCTGCAGCTTTCAGGGCGGCTTCGGCTTTTTTTTCCGCCTCCGCTTTGGCCTTTAAGGCGGCTTCGGCTTTTTTTTTCGCCTCCCCTTCGGATTTCACGGCAGTGTCCGTCCTCTTTTTCGCCTCCGCTGCAGCCTTCAGAGCGGCTTCGGCTTTTTTTTCCGCCTCCGCTTTGGCCTTTAAGGCGGTCTCCGCCTTTTTCTCAGCCTCCATCTTTTCTTTCAGATAAACTTCATCTTTTTCCGCCACTGCCTGCATTTCCTGCCTGAGCAGCGCCTTTTCCTTTTCGGCTTGACGAATATGTTTCTGCAAAAATGCAAGGATGTTCGACTGTTCCTGCTTGATTGTTTTCAGGAGCATTTCATTGGCATCCGTTTTCTCCCGCAAAGTCGATGCGGCGCCGTCAAAAGCCTCTTGAATGCCATTCAGATATGCGGTTGCTTTTTCCCCTGAAACCGCGGGAACGACATATCCCGTAACGATGACGTCGAAGTTGCCGTCGGCCTTTTCGGAAACTTCGGCCAGATTGTCGGCAGACGTTACGTCGCACGGTTCGGAAAAGACGGTTTTGATGAACTCCGTGGTTTTTGAATCATGGTTTAAGACCAGTATATTCCGAGTTTCTCCCGACATTGGAGTAACCTCCCTTAATAAAATCACGCATCTGATTCGTTAACCGACGATCACCCCGTCCGTCGCCCCACACTTTTTCAAAAAATGCTATTACGATGCTTCCGCCGATTCAGGGGTTTCACATTTTTTCGGGTATAACCGCTCCTTCCGTTCACGTTTGAAGGCTTCAATTTTCTCTTCAATTTGGTCCAGCTTAGAAAGGAGTGTCGTCATGATCTCATCCTCCGATATGTTGAACGTCGGGTCATCCTTTCTGCCGGCAGCCATTCTTTCCCCCACCCTGACCACAATCTTTTCCTTCTCCTTTTTCAATCCATCGATATTGTAGGTCAGAACAACTCCACGTACGGAGCCCTTGGCGGTATGGCCCAGTTTTTCAACCTGATCGGCAAAGGCATCCCCGATGTGTCTCATTTTGTACCTGAAATCCTTCTCCATTCTCTTCTCCCTTCCAGATTTTGACCTCTTTCAGGCAGGTGCGGATAAATCCGCACCTGCGAATTATTTGCCTTTACTCGTTACTTCATCCCAATATTCATCCGGCATATCCTTGGCAAGTCTCAAGGCGCCGTTTGCTCCGCCGTAGAGCGGCTCTTCCACCACAATGACTCTGCCGTATCCCAGGATCTCCTTCATGTAGGCCTCGAGTTCCTTCCGCAACCCCACAATCTGGCTGCCCCCCCCCGCAAGAATAACATTTCTCTTAAGCCCCCTCTGAAATTCGGGATCAAAATCAGCAATAAGGGTTTTGATTCCGGCCACGATTTCAGGAACAATAGACTGGCACGCCTGCTTCAGCTCTTCGGTTACATCATGGTTTACCGGTTTTCCGTGAACCGGCAGCTCAATGGAAACCCGCTCTCCATGCTCGGATACGAAGGCGTTTTCCTCTTTGAACCGCTTAATCATGGATACGGTAAAGTTGGCTTCGCTGTATTTCTTCTGGATAAGTTCGAGAAAAACATGGTCGATGTAATCCCCGGCCTTCATGGTAGTGATCTGATCCTTTTCCGTCGGCATGGTTCCCGCCATTCGGCATAGATCAACCGTGCCGGCCCCGATATCGATGATCAGCGCCGAGGAAAAGAGATTGAGCCCGTAGGCCACAGCAAAGGGTTCGGAGACGATCATGGCGTCATGAAGTACGCCGCCCGCGATATCGAGCAAGGTTTTCTTGTTCTTCATGCTGGCCAGGGCCGGAGCGCCGATGACGCCCCGTATAATTAAATCTTCGGCCCTTTCCTGTTCTTCCTCCGTGGCCAGATCAACGAGATGCTTCAACAGCATTCGGGCCACGCTCTTCTCCCTTTCATTTTGCGCGGGATTCGCGTCAGGCGAGTCCGTGTACTTCAGCCTGCCCTTGTCAAAGGGTCTGTGCAATTCAACCGCCAAGCGGTTATGAAGGGCCTCATCCCCGAAAACCACTTTCCTTTTTCCGAACATCTTTTTGGAAACCGCATCCTTGGGAAATCCCACATAGCTCGACACAAACGTCCTGACGCCGTTATCACAGGCGATGACGCTTCTCGAAGTTCCAAGGTCAATCCCCACGTTCAACACTCTCTTCTGTTCCATAGCCACTATACCTGCCGTAAAAAGTTTTCCTTTTTTTCTTTCATTTGTTCAATTGGGCCTTCAATTCCTTGTTTTCTTCAACGATAAGGGCTAAAAGGCCTCTCCGTTCCTCATCCAGTTCCTTGTGTTTCTTTTGATATCCCTGTGTTTCCACTATTTTCACACCGTGTTTTTCCAGGTCGGCCAGCCTTTCTTCAATGATGGCGATTCGCTTTTCCATACGCTCGGTTGCCTCACCGGCCGGCGCTCCCTCCCGACGCACCTCTTTTCTGACTTGCTTTTTAATGGCGACAAAGGGAGTGGCCGCATTGCGGCCGATCTCTTTCCCCATCTTTGACGATTGTTTCTTTATGGCGCAGCCGGTCCGATACAAAAAGCTCCACACAAGAAGACCGGAGTAATCAACAACCGCCTTGGCGCCCCTTATTGCCGTACCCTTCAACGCATCGGAATCGTCCTGCTTTGTTTTCATTTCTCCCTCCAGCGGCCTTTTAGCGTCGCCTGCATGCCCTCTGTTTCCACCTGGATTTAAATCCCCAACCCCTTTTTTTTCCAACAAGGTCGTTCGATAACGGGAAAGTACATTCCTCATCGCACGGCCGCGCACCGGAAGGCTTCCATACATAAATGGATGAAACCTCCTCGTTCCCCATGGCCACATTGCCGCCTTCGCAGTCCAGCACATAACAGGGATATTTTTGAATGACGCTGACCTTTCCTCCGGGCCTGATTTGAAGAACGCCCATTTTTTGCACGCGCCCGTTTTCGTTGCCGTTGACATACGCAATGTGCGCACATACCCCGGTTTCCAAATCCGTCAACGGGATTACCGAACTCTCCGCCACCTTGGCATTCCGGCGGCAACACTCCCCCTCCGGTATGGGCTTTCCATGGGGGCATTCTTTCGGGTGACCGAGAAGAATGCAGACGCTATTAAGCAACCCCGTGTCCAGCATGTGTTCGAACTCGCAGGCGCCCGCCTCAAATTTCCCCCCCAGTACGTCACAGATCAACCTTTCGCCGAGCCTGTGTGCGCGGATGATGCGCCGGGCTGGTATTTCTCCCTTTTCGGTCAGCGAGATCCGGCCGTCTTCAGACACTTTCACCATGTCCTGGCTCTGGAGCTCATCCATTATTTTCGCATCGAAGCCATCGCCGATGGTGGATGTCAACGACGTCATGGAATCCTTCCCCTTTTCTCTCATCACCCACAGCGCTTCAAGATATTCATCCTGTTCTTTGTGTCGAGCCATTCAGCGTTCCTTATACTCCCCTATCCGTCGTTTCTTTTGCGGTTCCCGGGGGCTATAGCGCAAATGTCAGAATCAAGCCCCAATTCAAGGCGCCGGCGATCAAAAAGGCGCTGGTGTTAATGGCCAGCGTCATGCCCAAAGCGGTTTTTGTTCCAAGCTCTTTGATCATCGCCATGATGTTTGCAAAACATGGAACAAACATGGTGGTAATGGTCACGGCAACAATACATTGAATAAAATCAAGTTTTCCGTCATGGATGAGGTTCATTATCAAAGCGGCCGCGGCTTCGTGCCGCGCCATGCACAGGATCAAAGCATCCACCATCTCAAGCGGAAGGCCCAGCAGCCCCTTCATTAAGGGACTCAGAAACATTTTGAACGCGCCGAGGATTCCCAGTTTGTCAAGGGCGAACAAGGCCAGCGCCGCATAGATAAAAACCGGAACGGATTCCTTGAGAAACCAGTACAGCCGATAATAGGTTTTGACGAGCACGGCTTTGACGCTCGGCATTCGCATGGGGGGCAGTTCCTGGATGAAATCACTTCTTTCTTCCTTTTTGAGGGTCTTGTTCAAAATGACGCCCGCCGCGATTTCGACCACCGTCAACACGGAAAAAGCGATTGCAAAGGCAGCGGCGCCCAATCGCCCGAGAATGCTCATGTTGAGACCCATCTGGGCGGCACAGGGGATGCAGAAGCCGATCAGATAGATGGCGATGAACTTTTCTCTTTTCGAATGAATCGTTTTTGTCGTCAACGTCGCCATGGTTTTACATCCGAAGCCCAGAACCAGGGGCATGATGGCCGCGCCGGAGAGCCCGAGCTTTTCGAAAATTCTTTTGGTGAGGACGCACAAATTCGGTAGATACCCCGTATCCTCAAGTACATTGAACATGAGGAAAAAAACCGACAAGATGGGAAGAACGGTTATGAGTGCGTTTGCCAGGCCCAAGGAGAGTACGCCGTAATCTCCGATGAGGAAGTCCCGCCAGAACCCCGGCGGACAAATGCTCACCATATAGGCCTCCAAGGGAACCCAGAGAAAACCATCCATCCATCCCGCGATGTTGTTGGCCACATTGACCACCAGAAGATACATGGCGAAAATGATGGTCAGGAGAATCGGGACTCCCGAAAGGGGCGCGCGGCTCAAACGGGCAAAATTTTCCGCAAACTTTCTCCAGGAAACATTCTGCCGCCTCACCACCTTTTCCGTGACGGCATCCACCCATTCGCTCCGTTTTCGGCTGATGGCCATCCCGATATTACCCGGATAACGCTCACGGATTTCGGCTGCTTTTCTTTTTATCGGACCAAGCTCTTCCGTGTCGCTTCGGCCCTCCAGGAAATTTTCAACGAACGGATCATTCATCAGCAGAAGAGAGGCCGCCTTGCGCCGATAAGGAATAGTTGTTGGAATTCCGGCCTCAATTGTGGATATCCCTTCCTCCAGAGCATCCCCGTATTCTATGCCCGTTTTTCCAACGCGCGCCTTGCCGACGGCCTCCATCAACGCCTTCGTTCCACGCCCGTTCAAGGCCGCCGATTCCACAACCGGCACATGCAGGAGATCGGACAGGCCCTGTGAATCAATCCTGACTCCTTTTTTCAGGGTCTCGTCCAACGCATTGAGGGAAATCACCAACGGCGCGCCCAGCTCCAGCAAATCCGCCGACAGGGTAAAGGATTGCTTCAACTGGTTCGCGTCGATACATTGGATAATGACATCGGGGTTTTCGGAAAAAATCAGATCCCGAACGGAAAGTTCTTCCTCAGAATCGACATATAACCCATGAAGGCCGGGTGTGTCGATGACCTCATAGGTTTGACCATTGATCGGGCAGTCGGCTCTTTTCAACTCGATGGTGGTCAGGGGACAATTGGCCACCAGTCCGTACTTCCCGGTAAGATTATTAAAGAGCTGCGTTTTACCCGTATTGGGCAAACCAACAATAACGACCTTTTTTTTTTCAGGCGGTTGAATCTTTTTTTTACTCATACGAACTGCAACTTGAAATTTCGGAAAACAGAATCATACAAATGCATTAACCAATCTCCAATCCCCAATCTCCAATCCTACCCCGCCTCGGTCATTGCCATGATCAAGGCGCCTTTCGCGGTGGTAACGAGCGGGTCTTCGGCGAGACGAACCTCGGAAATCTCCACGGGAAGGCTCACGTCCTTCAGCATGGTTGCAAATTTTTCTCTGCATCCGTTGGGCATGGCCGTACCCCCGCTCAAAACAATGGGAATGGGGGTCGAAATCTTGGGAATCTGGTCGCTGAAGGAGAGGACCCGCTGAAGACTCTCAAGAAGTTCCCGAATGAGTTTGTCGTAAAAAATATGAAGGGCCGTGCTGACCCGATCCCTGGGGGCCGCCGATAGATCCAGGGTTTCTTCCTTTATTTCCTTGACCTTGGTAGCTGGCTCGCCAACGGCATTTTCCACCATTGCATCAATATAGTCTCCTGCCATTTGGATTGAATAGGTAATGACGGGGAACGAAAGATACGACAGGCAGACGTTGCACATCCCCCCGCCCATGCTGATTCCGATGCCGGTGAAATCATCCCGTGAAAGTTCAGAAAGGACGATTGCCATCCCTTCATTCACGGATATGGGGGTATACCCCAGATTTCCCACAACCCTTTTGAGCATGGATTCGTGATAAATCACGGCGCCGGGTTTGCCGATGGGGTCGCCCGGAACCCCGAAACACAATGTTTCCCCGAACTGCCTGGGTTTCCCGATGAGGGTCTTCAAAATCTCCTGAATGACCCTCATCCCTTCATTTTCGATGGGACTCAACACCCCCTGGCGCATGGGCCTTCGGGTGTTCATATTGAACATGTTGGCAAAATTCTGGGCGGAATAACCGATCACATAGAACAAATCTTCCAGCTCATAGTAATGGATCTCTTTCTGATTGAGGATCTGCCTGGAAAACCTGCCGACGGGTACCGTGAAAAAGGCATTCAGTTCCCGGGTGAGATGAATATCCCGCAGCTTATTCTGCGCGACGATGATATGGCTGGTTCCGATATCAAGCCCCACGGGCCCTTTCAGATTTTCAGCGGCCTCTCCAATGGGTTTCTCCCTCGTCACCACGCTTTTCTGCGAAGCTTCAACCGCTTTTTCAACGCGTTTTTCCGCTTTTCCGTCGAGGGCAGGGGGTAACGGCATGGTACCTCCGGCCTTTCCGACTGCTGATGCCGCCAGGCTTTCTTTGAAAATTCCCACATCCTTTTCTTCCGCCATCCTCACTTCCCTCCGATTCCCCATCCGCATGCCACCCATAAAATCCGACCAGGGGGCAAGGGAGTACCTACCCGGGGCGTTTGGATGCTGGATTATTGCGGAAAGACCCGCAATCCATCCAACACCCAACTCCCCTGACAACCGGCCCATAAGGTGCCCCAACAGCAAATACAACGCCGGTTTGCCCTCGACCTCGAATCACGACTCAAGAGCCGCCTTCGTCACCGCGTAACTGAGCAGACCCACGCCCGCAAAAAGCGCGCCCGTAAGAAGTACCCCCCCCACGGTCAGTAAGCCGCCAAAGAATGCCGCGCCGGCCGCGGTCTGGTACCCGGACGATCCCAAATAACTGGATAGCGACGCCTTGCTGCTGTATATCTGCGTGCTGCTTGAAATTGAGGAACTGCTGACCGTTCCCGATGTGGTAACGCCCACAGTGGTTGTGCCGCCTGTGAGCACTCCCCCTAAATCACTGGGATCATGCAGCAACAGTGGACCCGTGCCATCCGCCACGCCAATTGTTCCCGCCATAATACTCCCTCCTTAATCCATCTGTTACAGGTGCTATTTTGAAGCCAGGGTCTCTTCCAGTTCCTGAAGCTTTCGGTTTGTTTTCTTTACTTTTGAACCAATTACGAATACCGACACAATAACCGCCAGCAGTATGATGCTTCCGATGCTCATCAGCAGACTCCTTTCGTTTTATTAGAACTACTCTTTGATAAGTAACTCTTCCAATTCCTGCAGTTTCTGCGAATTCTTCTTCAATTTTACCCCAATTACGATTAAGGCTATAATCACCGCCAACAGCAATATGCTACCGAATGTCATAGGATTTCACCTCCTTTCAATTGCCTTTGATAGGGTCCTATTTGGACTTCTTTACACTGCTTATTCCCGCCAGGATGCTCAGCACGCCGAAAATAACAATCCCGACTGGAACAACCACCTTGACAAAGTCGAAAACGGCCCACCAGTTTGTTATGATCCCGAAAATTCCAAGACACAAAAGACAAAGACCCACAATGATATTCAACATAACTTTGTCACACCCCTTCACTAATATTTAATCTTCCTAAGAAGCGATTTCGCCTGGTTTACCGGTATCGCAAAGCCGACGCCGCAATAGACCCTGTTCGGCGCAAAAATGGCAACATTGATCCCGATAACTTCTCCCGCTACATTGATCAGTGGTCCCCCGCTGTTTCCGGAATTGACGGCCGCGTCGGTTTGAATTAGATCCACATAGTCCCGCCCATCGATATTGACGGTGCGTTTGGTATCGCTGATGATCCCGTGGCTCACGGACTGCTCCAGGCTGAAAGGACAACCGACGGCCAGCACCTCGTCGGCCGTCTCGATCAGGTCCGAGTTGCCCAATGTCACGACGGGCAGGGGGGATCCGGTATTAATTTTGATGACCGCGAGATCTTTTGAAGCATCAAGGGCCACAATTTCCGCGGCATAGGCCCCCTCTTGATGCCCGAAGAGGCTGACACGAATATCCGTCATGACCGATGCAACATGATGATTGGTCAGGATATAGCCCGCAGGATCAATAATCATCCCCGATCCCATCTTGTCTCCCGGAAGCGATGCCGGTGTAAAGGCGATGGTCCCACCGGGCGGTGGAGACGATGTTGCGGTGGCGGGGTGGCCTGTGATATATACCACTGCGGGCCGGACACGGGCCACCGCCACGCCGAGGTCTATCGCAGGGAAGGATGTGGAAACCTTTATCGCGACCGGTTCCGACACGCTCGCGGCGGATGCTGCGCCGGTTTTCGGGATCACCAGATAATAGCTCAGCAAACAGACCACTTGAACCAGCGTCAAAGCCGCCAGCAGGAACAGGAAAAAGATTTTAAGGCTCGATTTAGTCATCATTTCCTAAAGTGATTTGGAAGTGGACTCTCCCTTGGATTTGGCCTTGCTGGAACTTTGCACATGATCTTCTTCATCAACGGTTGACGTACTCAACGCAGCCGGCGTCAACCGACCGTTCTGGTACCATTCCACAGCCTGCGCGGCGGTGCCGGTGACGCCGGTAAAGACTCGAACGCGAAGCCGCGTCAGCTCTTCCAGGGCCTTGACGGCCAGATCGTTTGTAATGACCACCCTTGCGCCCTCGCTGACCACTAATTGGGCGGACTGAACGCCCACTCCCGTCCGGTCGTCCACATTCGGATTCTGTATGACTTTAAAGGTGCCGAGGCCCACCAGCAGGAAATAGGGCGCACGCCCGAAGAGGGGGGCGACCTGAGCATTCATGGTAGGGCCCGTTGTGGCGATGCAGATGAGCCCCTGGTCTTCCCCGGCAACCGGCAGGGCGGAAACCAAGGGTGAAGACGGACTGGAAGGCGGAATTAAAGTGGGTGTTCCAGCCACCACAACCCCGGCGGATGTCTGGCCCGTGGGGGGAATAGTCGTGGGTTGCCCACCGGTCATAATGCCGGCGGATGTCTGGCCCGTGGGCGGAATGGTCGTGGGTTGACCGCCCGTCGCGATACCGGCGGATGTCTGGCCCGTGGGCGGAATGGTCGTCGGTTGACCGCCTATCGTAACCCCCGTGGTGGTCATGGCTGTCGGATAAACGGAGATGGTGCTTAAGACGGCGCCCTCCCCCACCATCAGCGTACCACATTTGGGGCAGGGAATGGTATAACAGGCGGTTCCGCGCACGTGGGGAACCGTGGTTCCGCATTTAGGACAGATACAGTATCCATCGACGGTTCCCTGCAGCACCCCCGTTGATGATGAAATCGTCCCGGCGGATGTCTGGCCCGTGGGTGGAATCGTCGTGGGTTGACCACCCGTTGTGGTCCCGGCGGATGTCTGGCCCGTGGGAGGAATGGTGCTCGGTTGACCACCCGTCGTAACACCTGCCGACGTCTGACCTGTGGGGGGAATGGTGGTAGGCTGTCCGCCCGTCGTGATACCCGCGGAAGTTTGGCCTGTGGGCGGGATGGTCGTGGGTTGACCACCTGTTGTGATACCCGCGGACGTCTGACCCGTGGGCGGGATGGTCGTGGGTTGCCCCCCCACTGTAATCCCCGTGATGGGCAACACCTGCGAAATTCTGCCCCCGGAATCGAGACTCATCAATCGGTTCCCACACACCGAACACGTCAAGGATGAACAGGGAATGCCGGCGGGGTGTTCGTAAACAATGTTGCAGATGGGACAATAACAATATTGCGTCTGCTGATAGAGATTCAGTGTCGAAGCGCTCCCGGGTCCTGTTTGGGTACTCGTGCCGGCGACGGTCAACAAGCGCTGTTGCGTCTGGCTCTGGAGTTGGGTCTGCTGACTGGTTGAGGTTGAGGGCAGACTGGAACCCGGCAGCGTGCTGGAACCTGCAATAGTCCCCAACGAACTCTGATTGGGAAGCAGAATCTGAAGGTTGCTCGTATTCACAGATCCGGAATCCAGATTCATCAGGCGATTGCCGCATTGGGGACACAGAATTTCGGAACAGGGGACACTTGCGGGATGGGGCACAAGGATCTGGCAGAAGGCGCAGTAACAGTAATCCGAGCGCTGGGTGGAACCGGCCGTCTGCTGCAGGGCATTGGCCGGATCCAATGCCGGATCATACTGGCCTTTGGGTGGAATAGCGTATGGCAGGCCCTTGTATCCACTCTGTTCTTCATCATCCGTTGTGGTGAGGTCGTCTTCGCTCCCGAAGGGACTTCCTCCCGTAGGGATGACCGTGCGCGTGTACCCATACCCCGAAAGGGTCGGATCGGCCATCTGAACAAGGAGGCCTGAACGGTATTCTTTCAGGGCATCCGATACGCTTTCCAGTTTGGCGACGAAGGGAATGATATTCATGGATTTCAACGCGGTGAAGGCCTGCGAGCCGTAAGCCCCGCTCACGGTTGCGCCGACCCCCTGTGCCGCCATAAGCTGGGAGGCCGCGATGGCATAACCCCGGGTATCGTTCAAGGCGGTGTTCGGGATTGCCTGAAATCGATTTTGAGCCAGATCCGCGATAATAAAGTAGGGCGCCGTTCCGAAACGCAATGCCACCAGGGAATTGAGATCGTTTCCCGCGGCCGCCACGGCCACTCGGGAGGGGAGGGGCGCCGTGTCGCCCAGACTGCCGGCGATGGTGGCCACGGGGGGCGCCGCGGAAGCGGTCTGCAATTGCACATACAGGGTCTGACCGTTTCTGTAAATGCCCAGGACCACGGACGCTTGTTGCGCTATTGCCTTATAAAAAGACGCAAGGTCTTCCGTGGCCTTCCGGTTGACGGTTACAATCACATCTCCGGGCAGTATGCCCGCGCTTTTGGCCAGTCCCGCGGGCGCCACCGCCACAACGACAACACCTCTGACGGAAGCGGGAAGAGCCAGTTTTTGTACAAGGTCGGCGGTCAATGGCGACAGGGTGCATCCCCATTCCGAGGAGACAGCCGCCGTATCCGCCGTGGTTGTAGCCGTCTGGAGGGGCGGACCCAGAGCGGTCCGGATGGCATACCCGGGCTGTTGACCCAGTTCCACATAATAGTTTCGCACCTGGCCCGATCGATCGATAACCACACTCACCACTTCTCCGGGGTTCTTGTCCGCCAGCAGTTTTTGCATTTGAGCGGTATTTTCCACAATGGAACGATCAAAGCGCAAAATGATGTCGCCGGAACGGAGGCGGGCCCGGGCCGCCGGAGAAGAAGAGACCACCCGGGTAATGGTTACGCCCTGGCCGTATCTCAGGTCCAGGGCATTGGCCACCGATTTTTTCAAGTCCTGAATTTCAACCCCGAGGTATGCCCTTTGGGTCGTTACGGACACATCCTTTCCCAGCAACGTTGCCAATTTCACTCCGAGGTTGCCGGGCAAAAGATTGGGGTACATGAAAACAGTAATCAAGCCGAGAGCCACTATGGACAGGATAATCAAGTGGACCGTCCACCATTTCAGATTGCTTCTCAGTGAAAGCAGTCGCTTCTCCGTCGCGGCCATTTTTTGCACTTCCGCCTTCAAATCATCTATCATAATAAGAATCCTTTCAAGCTCTTATAGAATTACCCTTCAGTGTGGTCATCCGACGTTGGACTTATGGTTACCAGGCCCAGATTATCTATTTCTTTCATGAGCCGTTCCTCTACACGTTTAGCGACGACGCATCCTTCCCGCAGCGTCTTGTCGGGCGAAACCCTGCATCTCATGTCCACCGACCGGTGCTGACCGATGGCGCGCGTCTTTAACATAACGACCCCCAGCACATCGGGATCGGCCTCCGCCGTTTCGCGAATCTGATTTTCAAGATCCTCCTCCAGGGAGCGATCGAGAATGCCGTGCCACGCATCTTTCAGCATCTTGAGGCCGCTCTTTGAAATCAAAATGGCCACAAGAATAGCACCCACCCGATCCATAAACAAAAACCCCAACTGGGCCCCGACCACCCCCACCAGCGCCGCAAGCGAAGAGTAAACATCCGCCCGATTCTCCCATGCGTTGGCAATCATCGCGGGAGAGCGAAACTTTTCCCCACAGCACACGGATTGGCGAAACATCAGTTCGTTGCCTACAATGGAAATAATCAAGCCCAGAAGCGCTATGATGTCGGGCTGGGTTCTGACGCCGCGCAGGATGTCCATGGCGGCGCTGTAGAGGATGAAGATGGCAACCGTTATCAATGACAGGCCGATGAAAAGCGATGTGATGTATTCCACCTGTCCGTGTCCGAAGGGATGCTCTTCGTCCGGGGGCGTCTTGCTGACCCGCAGGCAGACCATGACCACTGTCGCCGTCATCACATCCACGGCGGAATGGATGGCATCCGCCAGAAGCGCCTTGGACCCCCCCGCAATACCGCAGAAGAGCTTTACGGCGAAAAGACCGACGTTTCCCCAAAAAGCGATTTTCCCGACATTCTCCGCACACCATTGACATTCAGGGTATACCTCGCTCCTTTTCTCAACGTTCGCCATCGACAGCACTCTTTGTGTTTTCTCTTTCGGCTTGAATGGCGGGCAGGGGCCATTCGGACTCCCGGGTTCCATTGAAATATTTGAAATCGGGAAAATTGAATAACTTGGCGTAAATATTGCCGGGAAACACCGACAGGGCCGTGGTGTACAGGTTCACCTTGTCATTATAGTCAATGCGTTGTTTCAGAACCTGTGCTTCCGCATCGGTAACCTGGGTCATCATCAGTTGGAATGTTCCGCTGGTGGTGAGGGCCGGGTATTGTTCGGCAATGGCCAGAATTTTATCGAGCATTTCTCCCACCGGCCGTCCCGCGACCGATTTCAGTTGTTCGGCAACGGCATCGGGGGTCTTCATGGAACGTTCCCTGGCATCAACGGTTTTGATGAACACGTAATCCTCATGATCCACGAACCTGATGACGCTCCTGACCAGAATGGGCACCAGATTGACCCGATATTGGATGGCGCTCTCAACCTGCGACCCCGCGGTAACCACATCATAGTGCATACTGGTCAACATATTGAAATAATAAATTACATGCCCCACAAGCGCCAAAGCCACCAGAATAATCAATCCAACAAGGATTCTTTTCAGCAACCTTAGTTTTTTCACATGGCCGGAAAGAAAGTCTCTCAGTTCGGCTGCGCTGGTGTGGTTGGAATTTGCCATACCTGAATCTTTTTACTCCACCTGTATCTAAACGGATGTCTCTTCGAGTTCCAAGGCATGCCTGAGACACTCGGATGCCTCTTTGTGTTTTCCCAATGCATCATAGGTAAGTGCCATATTCTTATAAACTTTCAGAAAGTCAGGGTTGATTTTCACTGCCTCTGAAAAATGGGAAATGGCCTTTTCATGTTTCTGAAGGCGATCGTAAGCCACTCCGAGACGAAAATGAAGCTCCGAGGAATCCGGCTCAATCCCAAGGGCCTTTTCGAGCAATTCGACGGACGTTTTGAAATCCCGGTCGGCGAGGTATTGAATGGCCATGCGATAATAGGCCTTGGCATAATCCGGTTTGAGCGCTATTGCCCGTGCATAAGCCTTGATTGCGCCCTCGCGGTCTTTGCTCTTTTCATGGGCGACGCCCAGAAGATAAAAACTCTCGGGATCATCGGGATCGATGGCCGTGACTTTCTCCATCCAGCGCAAGGACTTCCATATTTCCCCTTTACGATCGGCGGCTTCGTATTTCTTCCGATAAAGGTCCTTAAGATCCGATGGGCCGATCTTGAACATCCTTTTATAACCGTTCACTACGTCTCCGAGAGCCTGTCCCAATTTCATTGCCGGCCACTGGAGCGTAAAACTCAGAGGAACTTTTTCTTCCAGCACATCTTCCCCCATATCGGAGGCATGCTTCTTGGTCGTGGTCATTTTATATCCTCTCCGACTTCTTTACAGGCGCCCCCTTGACTTCAACTTCAGATCGTGGATTTTTGCCGAAGTTGCTTATTCCAGCAAGGAGCGCCACAATCCCGCCAAAAAGGACCGCCAACGGAACCAATATCCATAACAGATCCAGAAACTGATACCAGTTTAAAGCGATCCCCCACAAACCCAAGACAATACCCAAAAGTCCAACAATAATGTGTCCCATCAATCTCCTCCTGTTTTGTTGTTGCCCCTTTTACATGCGCCCCACGGGCGTTGGGGCAATAGCTAAGCAAAAATATTTGAAATCTGAAATCCGATCTTCCCTCAAAGCGGGCTGCAATGCACCGTCACATAGGCAATCCTTTCTATTTTTCGCGCAATATGGTTTCGAATCCGTTTTGAAATCCGATCCACCCTCCCCATGGTATAATCGCCGTTCATGCCCACATTTATATCAATCCACAGGTTTTGGCCGGCAGTACGGGTCCGAATCCATCGTATTTCACCAACGCCGTCGATCTCATTGACCAAATCAGCAAGGTCCGCATCCATTTTCCTGCCGTTGCTTCGGTCCATGATGCCGTCCAGTGAAGTCTTGACAATCCGAACGCTCAACAGGAGAACCAAAAGGGAAATACTCAGTCCCCCCATGCGCTCCGCCACGAACCAGCCGAATATTCCCGCAAGAAGAATGCCTTGAACCACTGCGGTTGAAGCGGCGATGTTCAAGGTGTGCAAATTCCTGATTCTTCGGAGCTCCTCTTTGTCGTTGGGAAGATCGACATGGTTTAAAAACCGCAGCAGCATCAAATTCCCCCCCACGGAAATCAGTGCTGCAGCCAGGGCGATCCCGGTAGGCTCAAAACTGATGGGCACAAAAAAGTTTTCCACGGACAGGGCAAAAATAATCGATGCACCGATGGACAGGAGAACCCCCACCGCCAGGGTGACCAGGTATTGCGCCTTTCCCTTGCCATAGGGATATTTACGGTTGATGTTCACGTCCCGACTCATTTGAATGCTCAAGATGATGGTTGTGAGTACCACCGCGTTGGCGGCGGAGTTCAAACCATCAATGATCAGAAGAGGGCTGTACCCGAAGCCTCCCACCGTCACCTTGAACAGGGCGAGACCCAGATTGCCCCAGAACACGGCCCAGCAAACCCGTTCAAAACGGTTTTCCATCGGTTTTACTGGCGCCGGGTCGGCGAACTCCAACCGAGAAAGGTCATCTATGGTCTGATCCCTGAGCATGTTATTCGTTACCTATTCGGCCTTTTTTCACCAAAGAAAAGCAAGGGGAATCCTCAAATTTCGCCGATAATCGATCTTTCCAGAGATTCGGAACGTCCGGGTTTACGCGACCTTTTCAACCATGACACCAGGATACGCGTGAGATAGCCCGCACCAAACGATAGTATGATAACAAGAAAACCCCATGTATTGCCTTCTACAAAAAACAGATCCACATGAGTAATGCCCCTATTGACAATTACGAACATGACCAAGATGACGACGCCCGACACAATGCCTATTAATCGGAATAATTTATTCATATCGCATATCCTTAAAATCGTTGCCGATGCCTGATATTTGGAACCTACCTTACGATACTGTCCAGCCACGCCCTGGCCGTGTTTACGGGCAGGGCGAAGCTCACTCCGCTGTAAACGCCCGTGGGCGCATAAATGGCCATGTTTACGCCGATGACTTCACCGCTCAAATTGATTAACGGCCCTCCGCTCGATCCTCGGTTGATGGCCACATCCGTCTGCATCATGCCCGTGTAGGTTCTGCCGTCAATGAGGAGATCTCTGGCCATATCGCTGATGATCCCATGGGTTACGCTTTGCTCGAGCCCGAAGGGACTCCCGATGGCCAATACCGAATCGGCCGTTTCCATCATTGAGGAATTTCCCAGCCTGGCAAACGGCAGGGTATACCCCGTACTGATTTGAAGCAGGGCCAGATTGACGGCCTCGTTTTTGGCCACCACGCGGGCGGGATACCGTTTGGCGGCATAACCGAAGGGGGTGACCATGATATTGGAAGCCCGCGCAACAACATGCCAGCAGGTGAGGATATAGCCATCCGGGTTAAGGATGAACCCCGATCCGATGCCGCCGAAAGTCGAAAGATCGGAGGAAGGATCATCGAACAGAAGGGTTCCCGGGGCCGCGGGGGCGACTGAAATGGTTTCACAGGAGATGTTCACCACCGCGGGTCTGACTTTCGACACCGCCACGCTGAATGTTTCATCGGAAGAAACGAGCTGGATGTTGGCGTCGGCGATGACGCCCGCAACATTTTTGCCGGTCCTGCCGGTTGCGCCTGAGGTTTCCGATCGCGAGAGATAATGGGAAACATCTCCAAATGTTTCAAGAAGGTAGGTCGGTACGTCAAGCATTTGTTTCCAGCCGATCCCCATGAGGCCGAAAAGAACAATAATCACGTTCAGCACCAGAAGAACCGACAGAAAACCTGTCAGATAATTTGCCAGAAAATCCTTAAACCGATCCAAATTCGTCTCCCTAACCCTTATTCCCGTATCCTGCAACGCCAGGCCGCGACACCAATCTACAACACCAGACCGGTCGAACTTCCCGTCCCGGTTTTAAGGGTGGACTGGGTAGCGGATGTGGTTTTATCCTGGGGATCGCCACTCTGTGTCTGGTCGTATCCCGGCACATAGAGAGGCCTGTTCATGCCGATGCCCTCCTGGGCCGTGACCATTCCCGCACTCTGCTGAACCGACGCTGTGGGTTTTCCCCGTGGGGGAATCACCGCGGGCATGCCCTGGAGTCCGTCTGAATCCGTTGTGCTTGCGTCCACATCGTCAGAGGTGGCGCCGCCCACGTTCAGGACGGGGGGTGAAACCGCAACGATGTTGACATAGTACAAGGCGCCCTGTCGGCAGATATTGAGCAAAATGTTTTCTTTCGCTTCTTCAATGGCGTCAAAAAAATCCGCCAGGTTGTTTGTAACGTGTCCATTGACCTGCCGAATCAGATCGCCTTTGAGGATGCCGGCCCGGTCCGCCGCGCTGCCCGGCGCCACCATGACCACCATGACGCCCGCGGGATTATTGATGTTATATGTTTTTATCAGCGACGGGGTCAATTCGGAAACCACGAGGCCCCATCTCAGATTGACGGGAATGTCGCCGTCGATTTGGGTGGCCGAGTATGCGGAGTTCTGATCGGAAACGGATCCCAGTTTGACATAAATCACCTCTCGTTCCCGTTCCCTGAAAAGGGTGATGCGAACCCGGTCTCCCGGTTCTTCGTCCGCAAGGACCAGACGGAGTTCCGCGCTGTTTACCACATCCCGACTGTCGATTTCATAAATGACGTCTCCCTGCAGGATGCCCGCCTTCTCGGCCGGGGAGCCCGAGATAACCCGGCTGACAAGTATCCCGCCTGAAATATCGAGCCCCAGTTGTCGGGCCATGGCTGCGGTAACGTCCAGAGGTTCAATGCCCAGCCAGGCGGATTTTGTTGTTTCCCCGGCGACGGCGGCGACGGGCTGGCCCGCCG
>DUZB01000002.1 GCA_013349725.1 Deltaproteobacteria bacterium
CTGTTTTCCTGATCTCTTTGAGAAACCGGTTTCGACCGGCCGTAACCCGGCATTTCCAGGTCTCTGTTTAACTGGTCCAGGGTTTCCTCACCTAATGCACTGGTTAGTCCATACCAGTAGATTTTCCACTGTTTCAACGGCTGATCCAAATAAAGTCGAACGTACCATGCGATAACCTTTTCGATTTCTTCAAGAAGATCCACATTCGCTTTTTCAAGCTTTATTTCCGGTGAAATAAATTGAAGAAGATCCAATTCAGCCAACCTTTTTAAGGCATTCAAAGGATCTTTCTCCATCAGAATCAGTTTGAGCTCTTGAAGGATACGCTTTGATGCCGGGCTCCTGATCCAGTCCATTCTGGCCGCATTGCTCAGGAGCGCGAGGGTTAATTTGCCTATGTTAAAGCCGAATCTCTGCTCAAATCTCACCGCGCGGAGCATTCGGGTCGGATCTTCCACAAAACTCAAATTGTGGAGAACCCTGAGCATCCTGTCCTTGATATCCTTTTGCGCCCCAAAGTAATCGATGAGGTTTCCAAAGTGTCCGTCGTTGAGTCTCACAGCAAGGGTATTGATGGTGAAGTCCCGGCGGTATAAATCAAGTTTCAGGGAACTTGTCTCTACAATGGGAGACGCCCCCGGCGCTTCATAGTATTCAATTCTCGCCGTTGCCACATCCACCTTGAACCCGTCCGGAAAGATCATTACCGCAGTGCCGAATTTCTTATGGGTCCTGACCCTCACGGGATAACATTTCGCAAATTCCGCCGCAAACTTTATTCCGTCCCCTTCAATCACAATATCCACATCAAGGTTTTCCCTCTTCAGGAAAATATCACGAACCAGGCCTCCCACAATGTAGCAATTGAATCCTAAAAAATCCGCAACATGCCCAATATCTACAAGGAGTTTGCTGATTTTATCCGGAAGATATTCCTCTATCATCCTGCTCATGTTTTTGTTTCGAATGAAATGGTAATTCGTTTGAGAATCATAGAGAAAATCGGGTATGGACGGCGTCCCCACCAGGATATTCAACAGATCCGTCCTGGTGATCACCCCGAGGACATGATCGTTTTCAACCACGGGAAGGATTCGCTGTTTGCTTCCTATGATGAGTTCCTGTACGTCTCGCAGCGGAAAATTGGGGTCAACAATGGAGAATTCGATGTTCATATAGTCCTGCACTTTAAGATCCCCAAGTCGGAAATAGACCACTTTTTCGACGATCTGCCTTGTAATATATCCTTTCAGTCGGCTGTCATCCACTACGAGAAGGACATTGATATTATAGCGTGTCATGAGCTCGGAGGCGTGTTTGACCGTGTCTTCTGAAGAGATCTGAATAACAGGAGAAGACATCATGTCCCCGGCTTTTCTGGAAAAATAGACCCGGCTTTTCAATAAGGTCACCAGAGATTCTTCCACCTGGATGAGCGTCTGGTTTTTTATGGTGGCGGACGCAGCCTGCGGATGCCCTCCCCCACCAAATGCCATGGCGATTTCCGCAGCGTTCACCTCTTCCAGACGACTTCTCGCCACGAGGTAAATGCGGTTCTCCATCTGCGCCATGGCAAAAACAACATTGAGGTTTTCCATCTCCATCAACTTGTGCACAAGAACTGCGAAATCCCCCACGTAATCATCGCTTATGACTTTCGTAAGGATAATTTCGATGCCGTTAATGATATGTGCCGTAGCTGATTTTGTCAGATCATTCAACAGCCACAACTGCTGCGTGGTTAATTCACGGGTAAGCATGTCGGAAATGATATTGTGGTCCGCACCTTGAGATGCCAGCCACCCTCCTGCCTCATAGTCTTCGTGGGTTGTGGAAGAAAAGGTGAAAGAGCCGGTATCCTCGTGGATGCCGAGACACATGATGGTGGCCTCATCCGGTGAGATGGGAATGCCTTTTTCCCTGAGTATCCGCGTAAGCAAAGCGGTTGCGGAACCGGTCTTTCTGATGACCTCCAGATCTCCATGGATATCATCATCAGAGGCGGGATGATGATCGTAGATATGGACTTCAACTCCCTTTTTTTCAGCTACCTCCGCAAACGGACCGATCCGGCTTTTCTGCCGGGTATCCACCAGGATAAGCCTCTCGATGTGGTCGAGGGAAATCTGTTTCAGTTTGGCAAAATTGAAAAGATAAGAGGTGGAGTGAATGAAGAAATTCCTGAGATTTTTTTCATGGGACCCCGGGAAAACAAGGGCCGCTTCCGGATACAACTTGCTTGCTGCAAGCATGGAGGAAAGGGCGTCAAAATCGGCGTTGATATGGGTTGTTATCACTTCCCTGTATATTTTGTGCTGCAAACGCTTTTTTCCGGAAGTTCTGTTCTTGGCAGTTTTCATGTTGCTTTCAAGATCATGTCCTGGTTGTTTGGAGGCATCTCCCCTCAGAGGGTTCTGGCTAAGGGCTTTGGGATGCACAAGAGAGGCCGGGTTTCCAGAAAGAATACTTTTCCCCAAAAAAAAAGCCGGGCATCCAATCGAGCCGGCCTGTGAAGGGGTTTTTCGGTAACTCCGCGCACCAACAGGTTCGCTGAAAAGTCGGGGATGCCCTCCCCTTTCCTCACCTGAATTTCTTCTCTTTTGTCACACTTTTCGGGTTGAGCCTGTTGTTCCGAGCCTGATCGGGATATTTCGGATTTCAGGCGTATGCGAAATTCGGTCGTGGCCGGTCTAAAAACACTCAGCTGCCCGGGGAAACACATTCATCGGCAAAGGCAGAACAGTGCCCTTTTCAGGATGAAATGAAAAACGATCGGTTCTTCGTCAAATAGGTAACACCAACCGATTAAAGCCCCTTGAGCTTTTCATCACTTTCCTGGGTCTGTTTGCATTTTATGCATAGAGTGGTCACCGGTCTTGCCTTTAGCCTCTTCATACCGATATCATCTCCACATTCTTCGCAAACCCCGAAAGAACCTCGATCCAGCCTATCCAGCGCTTCCTTAATTTTTGAAATCAGTCTTCTTTCACGGTCCCGGATCCGAAGTGTGAAATTTCTCTCTGATTCAAGGGTTGCCCTGTCCGTAGGATCAGGGAATGTCTCGCCATAATCGGTCATCCCGGTGACCGTTNTGTTTGCATCATCCAACAGCCGGTCCAATGCTTCGTTCAGAAAATCTTTAAAATAGTCATATTGTTCTTTGGTTAACATCTTGCGCTCCTTGTTTAAATCAGGAACCAGCAGATTCGAGATAATACACTCGAACACCCAAAATTTCAAAATCGTTCCGGTGAGGCATTATCCGTTATTTTTTCCAAAAACCCTTTCCCTTTTTTCTGGATGCCGTGGGCAGATTTTCCGTATCGGCAAATTCCCGCAAGATTTCCGTCTGGCGTTGGCTCAATTTCTCGGGGATTTTAACGATAATTTCCACATACAGATCGCCACGCCTTCTCATTCCTCGTAAACCAGGCATTCCCATACCATGCACTCTTATCACCTGTCCGGGCTGTGTTCCCCTGGGGATTTCGAACTCGTATTCTTTTTCATCACCGAGTACAGGAATGGGCAACTTGGCGCCCAGGGCCGCCTGGACAAACGACACCGGAATTCGACAGGCAAGGTTCTCTCCGTCTCGCCTGTAAAAGTTATGTTCCTTCACGTGGATAACTACGAAAAGATCGCCTGAAGGACCTCCCTGCTCCCCGGCTTCTCCTTCACCCCTGATTCGCATCTGAGAACCGTTCTCAACTCCAGGCGGAATTTTCACGCTGATTGTCTTTTCGATTCTCGTTTTACCGCCACCTCTGCAATCCGGACAGGGATCCGTGATGATTTCACCCTGCCCGTGACAGGAGGGGCACGGTTGGCTGATTTGAAAAAAACCCTGGGAACGGATAACCTGCCCTCTGCCCTGGCAAGTGGAACAGGTTTGTGGAACCGTCCCCGGCTTTGCACCTGATCCTTCACATGTTCCACACGGATCCAGCCTTTGAAAGGTTATCTCCTCTTCTACCCCCTCAAAAGCCTTCTCCAGTGTGAGTTCCACGTCGTATCGGAGGCTGTTTCCCTGCCGCGCCCGCGATCTACCTGCTCCCCCGCCAAATCCAAAAACCCCTTCAAAAATATCGCTGAAATTCGAAAAAATATCATCGAAACCGCTGAAACCCTTAAAACCGCTGCCGGCCAAACCTTCATGGCCATACCGGTCATAGATTTTCCGCTTTTCACCATCCTTGAGGACCTCATAAGCTTCGGCGGCTTCTTTGAATTTTTCTTCAGCTTCCTTATCCCCTTGGTTCCTGTCCGGATGATGTTTAAGAGCCTGCTTTCGGTAAGCTCTCTTGATCTCTTCCTCTTGACAGTCCCGGGAAACGCTTAATATTTCATAGTAATCTCTCTTGATCATGGTAACTCTTCTTTGGTTTCCTTTTCAGTATCCTCTACTGCCTGTATTTCCTCGGATTCTGTGTCCACATCAGCCAGGGATTCTTCAATCATCAATTCCGGCGCCTCTTCAGGCATGGGAAGAGCATCAGATTCCTTCCATTGCCGCACTTCTCCCGCGGCGATTTCCCTGAGTGCCACGACGATATCCTTGTTTTTACAAACCACCAGCGGTTCGGCGCCATTTCTGAGTTGACGAACCCGCTTGGCTGCAAGGTGAATTAATCCAAACCGGTTATCCACTTTTTCAAGACAGTCTTCAACGGTGATACGAGCCATACTTTTCTCCCTGCAAATAGGAGTTAAGACTTCAAAAAAAACCGTAAGAACCACCAAGCAGGAACAGGTTCCCGATCCACAAGGCGGTTGCTTTTAAAGCACTTACGGTTTACAACCAAAACACGATGAGGCAATCCATAATAAAATAAACTTTGTAATATAAGTTGTTCTATGATAAAAGTAAAGGATAAAGTGCCTGAAAATCCTGATTTTGTTCTCCGTCAGCTGAAAAGGAACGAAACGTTTCCAATTAGGGGCTCATCCGCCGGTCAACGAACAAATTATACATCTGAGAGCGAAACCACTTATGCTATCCAAAATCTTCAGCAGCGCCGTCACAGGAATAGACGCTTATGTGGTAGAAGTTGAAGTGGATATTTCCCAGGGACTGCCCTCGTTCTCCACTGTCGGTCTTCCCGAAGGGGCCGTAAAGGAAAGCAAGGAACGGGTCAAGGCGGCTATCAAGAACTCTGGATATCATTTTCCTGCAGACCGGATTACCGTCAACCTGGCCCCGGCGGATGTAAAAAAAGAAGGTTCCGCCTTTGATCTTCCCATGGCCCTCGGAATACTTGCCGCCACCGGGCTGGTTCAAAGGGACTCTTATTCCTCCTACCTGTTCCTCGGGGAACTGGCCCTCGACGGCATGATAAGACCGGTGAAGGGAGTTTTGCCTGTGGCCATAACAGCCAGGGACCTTGGATTCAAGGGCATCTTTCTCCCCAAGGAGAACGCCCCTGAGGCAGCGGTCGTGGAAGGAATAGATGTTTTTCCTGTCGGCTCACTTCCACAGATCATCGGAGCGCTCAGAGGCATCCAGAAACTTATCCCTTTAAAGTCAGAAAGCAACCCTTTTTTTCATGGCCGCAGCTTTGATCTGGATTTTAAAGACGTTCGGGGCCAGGAAAACGCCAAAAGGGCCATTGAAATATCGGCAGCCGGCGAGCACAATTTGATCATGGTCGGTCCTCCCGGTTCGGGAAAGACCATGCTGGCAAAAAGGCTTCCTACCATTCTCCCTCCCCTGACTTTCCAGGAGGCCCTGGACACGTCCAAGGTTTACAGCGTTTTAGGGCTTATGCCGTCTGGTTCCGGCCTGATCACGGAGAGACCTTTTCGGGCGCCTCACCATACCATATCCGATGCGGGTCTGATCGGGGGCGGGCAAAACCCGAAACCCGGCCAGGTGAGCATGGCGCACAACGGAGTGCTTTTCCTCGATGAATTGCCCGAATTCCGCCGAAATGTACTGGAGGTTCTCAGGCAACCCATAGAGGATGGCCAGGTAATCATATCGCGAGCCAATTTCACAGTGGTCTATCCAGCCCAATTCATGTTAGTGGCGGCCATGAACCCCTGTCCCTGCGGATTTTTGACGGATCCCAAAAGGGATTGCTCCTGCTCCCACATCCAGATCCGGAAATATCGGGCCAAGATTTCCGGCCCCCTCATGGACCGGATCGACATTCACTTGGAAGTCCCTTCCGTGCCATACAAAGACCTTTCCTGCGACGAAGAGGGGATATCTTCAGCCCAAATCATGGAACGGGTAATGAACGCCCGGAAGATCCAGGAAAAACGCTTTTCCCGAACGAAAATCCTCACCAATGCCCGCATGAACAGCCGTCACATCCGGGAGTACTGCCCCATTGATGCCCAATCAAGCAACCTCCTGGAAAGGGCCATGGAAAAATTCGGTCTGAGCGCCAGGGCCCATGCCAGAATCCTGAAAATATCCAGGACAATCGCCGATCTCGAAGGGAGCGAGAATATCCGGTCTCCCCATGTGGCTGAGGCTATTCAATACCGGACATTGGACCGTAAGATGGTGAGGTAAAAAGGACAGGCATTCATGATTGATGAATTCGTAACAATCAGAAAGAAAGATTTCCTGGAGTTCTCGGAAACGGAATCACATCTCTGATATTGGAAAGACCGGTTACGAACTGGATAAGACGCTCAAACCCCAGGCCAAAGCCTGCGTGGGGAACCGTTCCAAATTTCCTGAGATCCAGGTACCACCAGTAATCATCGATATTGAGCCCGGCATCGACAATCCTTTTGTAAAGGATGTCGTAATCGTCCTCGCGCTGGCTTCCCCCGATGATCTCCCCAATTTTGGGGGCCAGAACGTCCATGGCCCTCACTGTTTTTCCGTCCTCGTTCATCTTCATATAAAACGGTTTAATTTCTTTCGGATAGTCGGTAAGAACCACCGGTTTCCCAAAAACCTTTTCACACAGATAACGTTCATGTTCAGACTGAAGATCAGAGCCCCACTCCACGGGATATTCAAACTTCTGGTTGGCCTTTCCAAGAAGCCTGATAGCTTCCGTGTAGGAAATCCACTCAAATTCCAAAGAAATCAGGTCCTCAACCGTCCTGACCACGGTTTTGTCTACAAAACGGTTGAAGAACTCCATATCTTCCCTGCAATCCCGCAAAACCGAGGCAAAAATATCCTTCAGGAATGCTATCGCAAGATCCACATTCCCCTCCAGATCGCAAAAGGCCATCTCGGGCTCTACCATCCAGAATTCGGCCAGATGCCGGGATGTGTTTGAGTTTTCCGCCCGGAAAGTGGGGCCAAATGTATACACGTCCCCCATGGCAAGGGCATAAATTTCGGCTTCCAGCTGACCGCTCACGGTCAGGTTCGCCGGCCCCCCAAAAAAATCCTTTGTAAAGTCTATCTTTCCATTTTCCTGCGGGACCTTGTCCAGATTAAACGTGGTCACCCTGAACATCTCACCGGCCCCTTCGCAGTCGCTCCCTGTAATAATAGGGGTATGCAGATAGATAAAACCTCTTTTCTGGAAGAAGTCATGAATGGCCCTGGCCATGGCATTTCGTACCCTTGCCACGGCCCCGAAGGTATTCGTCCTTGGCCTGAGATGGGCGATGGTTCGTAAAAATTCAAAGGAATGCCGTTTCTTCTGCAGCGGGTACACATCCGGATCGGCCCAACCCAGTACGGTCAGTGCATTTGCCTTTACCTCTACTTTCTGTCCCTTTCCCGGGGATTCCGTAAGGATTCCTGAAACACGGATGGAACAACCCGTCTGCAATTTCACGATCTCGTCCTGATAGTTGGGGAGGGTCTGGTCCGCAATAACCTGAATACCCGTCAGACAGCTTCCATCATTGAGCTCAATAAAGGAAAAACCGCCTTTGGAATCCCTCCTGGTGCGAACCCATCCCATTACCACGATGTCGTCGCCAATCTTTTCCCCGACCAAAAGATCCGCAATCCTTGTCCTTTTCATCTTATTTATCCCTTTTTCTTTTCAAAATCGCCCATAAAGTCCACCAGGGCGCCCACCGCGTCAATTCCCGTGGCATTATAGATAGAGGCCCTGCACCCGCCCACAGACCGATGTCCCTTCAGCCCGCCAAAGCCGGCATCAAGGGCTTCGGCCACAAACTGCTTTTCAAGGTCTTCATTAGGCAGTCTGAAGGTCACGTTCATGAGAGATCGGCTTTCTTTTTCAGCCGTTCCCCTGTAAAACTCCGACTTTTCCATAAAACCATAGATCATTTCACCCTTTTCTCGGTTGATCTTCTCCATCTCCCCAAGCCCGCCGATGGTTTCTTCGAGCCACTTGAGGACCAGGTTTATCGTATAGATGACAAAGCAGGGGGGTGTATTATACATGGAGTTCTTTTCTGAAAAGGTCGTATATTTGAGCATGGTGGGCAGATTTTTCGGCGTCCGTTCAAGCATATCCTTTCTGATAATCACCATGGTTGCGCCGGAAGGTCCGATATTTTTCTGGGCGCCGGCGTAGATCAGGCCGAACGGGGCAGGGTCAAAGGATCTGCTCATGATATCGGAAGACATATCGGCGACCAGAGGGACTCCGCCGGCTGCAGGGAATTGGGCCCACTGGGTGCCTTTAATCGTATTATTGGAGGTGATATGAAGGTACGCTGCATCCGGATCAACCTGGAAATCCTTCGGGATGAAGGAAAACCCCTTTTCCTCGGAAGAGGCGATAACGCGAACGTCTTTGCGCTGAATCTGCGCCTCTTTGATCGCTTTTGTGGACCATGTCCCCGTATTGATGTAATCAACGGGCTTTCCTTCCAGGCTGAGATTCATGGGGATCATGCAGAACTGAAGGCTTGCCCCCCCCTGCAGGAACAGCACCTCAAAATCATCGCCCAGACCCAGCACCCTCCGGGTTCTCTCAACCGCCTCATTGATGACGCCGTCAAACCATTTTGATCGATGACTCACCTCAAGAATAGACATTCCGGATCCTTTGAAATCCAGAAGCTCCGACTGCATTTCCTGTAATACCGGCAAAGGCAACGCCGCCGGGCCCGCATTAAAGTTGTAAATTCGCTTTTCCATGTGGGAATCTCCTTTAGTTTTCCAGTTTTTTTAACATATCTTTTACTATTTCAAGGCCTTCGCTGTCCTTCTCAAAGGGCGGACGGCCATTAAGATCCGCTTCAATAATCTCATTTCTATAGGGCATGAATCCGATAAAGTCAAAATCAGACATTTCCTTGAGAAGAAATTCCCTGTCCTTGTCGGCTCGAATTTTATTGCCCACAAAACTGAGTTTCGTCATTCCAAGATCGCCTGCAAGCTTTCGGATCTGATGGGCGGTCTCGATACTTCTCCTGCCGGGCTCCACAACAACCACCAGCCTGTCCATGCTGATGGCAGTTCCCCGGCCTAAATGTTCCAGACCGGCTTCCATATCCATCACCACGGCCTCATCTCTCGCAAGAACAATATGCGACAGGAGCCTTTTCAAAAGGATACTCTCCGGACAGATACATCCACCACCTCCGGTCTTAACGCCGCCCATCACCATGACTTTTACGCCATCCACTTCTTTGGAAAGCTTTTCGGGAAGGTCGCTCACTTTGGGATTGAGCTTGAAAAACGAACCCATACTTCCCACTTTGGATTCCATTCTCTCCTCAATCAATTCCTTCATCTTTGAGATGGGAACAATTTCACCGGCACGTTCCACTCCCAGCGCCTGGGCCAGATTCGCATCAGGGTCCGCGTCGATGGCCAACACTTTTTTGCCTGAATCCGCCAGAGCCCTGATCAAAAAAGCGGCAAATGTGGTTTTCCCGACTCCTCCTTTACCACTCACTGCAATTTTCATACTGTTTCTCCTTTTTTCCAGCCGATTTTTGAAATCTTGTTAAGATATCGAATATCCGTTCTGGTTTCAATAATAAAATAATATAACGTTGATGAATTCGCAAAAGCTGGATGTTTCCCGTTTCAAGGGTTGAAAAGAAGAAACGGGAAAAGGGACAGGCAAACGCCCCTTCTTTTACACTTGACGACACAAGGGAATTGCAGGTATCGTCACACTCTGAAAAAGCACGTTCTTTTCATCGGGGGAATGTAGATAGGCATAACGGGCAAAGATACGCTTCATTGCCCTTCAAATATCTGTTGGGCTCCTGACCGAAAGCCCGGGCCTGTTCAATACGTGGGTGTAGATCATAACGGTAGATGCATCGCATGCCCCAATAGCTACTGCACCGTGCGGATGTCGTAGCCTGTTTCAAGCAGGTGGGTGGTCCCGCCCGTCGCGGGATAAACTCCGGAGTGGCGCAAGGTATGGCAACTTACTTTCTTGCTGACACCGACCCACACAAAGGCCTGCGCCCATTTGACATAAAAGGGCGAACGGTCAGGCCGTATCCGGTTCTCCTCCACGCAGGCCTTAAAGGCGTCCCGAAATCTTTGAACGGCCGTCGCTTTGCTTGAAACTTTTTAAGCCATAAAGCCCTGCAACTTCAAATATTTAGATCTATTTTACTGCCATGCTAATAGACGGAATAGATATACCACACAAAACGCAGCTATGATAACATATGAAAATGCTTTGATTTTTATTTTCATGGGGGTGACATTCTTGAGCTATCCTACTTATATAATAGAACAAATCATTTTGTCAATCGTTCTGTAATATATTTTTTCTGTCCAATATATGTTATGCGTGTCCTCGAAAATTGGAGAAACGAATCATGTCAAATACGGTAAATTTGCTTTCAAGAATCACGGTAAATCCCCGAATAATGGTCGGCAAACCGACCATTCGGGGTATGAGAATAACTGTGGAACAGATTCTCCGAGCATTGTCGGGGGGTGTGTCGGAACAGGAACTGCTTGAAGAATATCCGGAGCTTGAAAGAGAGGATTTTCAGGCGGTGTTCGCTTATGTGACCGGACTGGTCGAAGAGGAGCGCGTGTTCGCCGTGGGAGTGCATGCATGAATGCATCCGAACTGAAATTCCTCATTGATGTCGGTGTGGGCAAAGGAATCGAAAAATATTTGCGGGAGGAAGGTTATGATACTAAAACCGTGAGAGACATCGATTCCCGCATGGAGGACGAGAAAATCATCCACACTGCCGTTACGGAAAACCGCATGGTCGTTACCATGGACAAAGACTTCGGAGAACTGGTATATCACTGTTCAATGAAACATTGCGGCGTTTTGCTGCTGAGACTGGAAGACGCAACTGGAACGGAAAAGTTGCAGGTTGTGAAACATATTATGGAAAATTATTCCTCTCAGATAAAAGACTGTTTTTGTGTGTATCAGAATGACAGGTTTCGAATTAGAAGAATAAGATAACGGCTTTGGGTTCGTAGCGTATTAAGAGCATTGGCGGCATAACCCAACGCTGCACCAGACGCCTGATAATCTGCGGTTCTCACGGGGGCCGGAGGAGGCGCTGGTGAGCTTAACGTTGGATTTAAAAAAAATAGAAAAGGTAATGGTATGAATCAAGTAATATCCACAGAAGAAAAGCCGATCAAATTGTGGCTTGATGATATAGAAGAGGGAGCACTCGAACAGGCTATAAACTTAGCAAATTTACCATTTATTTTCAAGCATATCGCCATTATGCCGGATGCCCATCAAGGGTACGGAATGCCTATAGGCGGTGTTATGGCAACACTTGGCGTTATTGTGCCAAATGCGGTGGGAGTTGATATCGGGTGTGGTATGTGTGCGATTAGGACCTCATTAAAAATTCTTGCCCATCCTGCCATTAAAGAAATTATGGGTGGGTCCGCAGAATGTAAAGGAGGCATCAGAAGCAAAATTCCTGTCGGGTTTAACCACCATTCAAAAAAGCAGGACGAAAAATGGATGCCGGAACCGACAGACTATACCCCTATTGTAAAAACTCAATACAATAGTGCTTTGAAACAAGTGGGAACACTTGGAGGAGGAAATCATTTTATCGAAATTCAAAAAGGGAGTGACGGTTATATTTGGGTTATGGTCCATTCCGGCAGCAGAAATATAGGGTATCAAGTCGCAAAACATTACAATGATCTCGCTGTAAAGCTTAACGAGAAATGGTTTTCATTGGTGCCTAAAAAGTGGGAGCTTGCTTTTTTCCCTCTTGATTCAGAAGAAGGGCAAACCTATAGTGCAGAAATGCAATATTGTGTTGATTTTGCATTATCAAGCCGAAGCCTAATGATCGAGCGTATAAAGGAATCCATCCTTGACATTCTGCCGGAAGTCACGTTCGGCGAAATGCTGAATATCGCGCACAACTACGCCGCAATGGAAAATCACTTCAATAAAAACGTGATGATTCATAGGAAAGGCGCCACCAAAGCCTATATTGACCAATTAGGCATTATTCCGGGCTCACAAGGTTCCGCAAGTTATATCGTTCGGGGACTTGGCAACCCGGAGAGCTTTAAGTCATGCTCTCATGGTGCAGGGCGGAAAATGAGCAGGTCGCGAGCACAACGGGAACTTAATCTTGATGTTGAAAAGAAAAGGCTTGATGACTTGGGCATTGTCCATGCGATTCGTAATAAAAAAGATTTAGATGAAGCGGCAGGAGCATATAAAGATATTTCCGCTGTCATGGCTAATCAAGAAGATTTAGTTAGTGTTGAGGTAGAATTAAATCCTTTAGCCGTAATAAAGGGATAAAAAAAATCCAACAATGCGCTGCACTGGCGATAAAGTCCACCGGCAAGTGAGCTTCAGCGTTAGTCGCGAACATTCCGTCTCATGGCATGGTAACGATACTAATGACGTCGATGTGGGCAGCGGGGTGTATTTCTATCAACTCAAGATCGGCAATCACGTCGCCACAAATAATCTGGTTTTAATCCGATAAGGGAAAGTCACACAACCAAAAGGATGCTATGATCCGAATTGTCATTGACACCAATATATTTCTTGCAGCGGTCTTGCAGCCTGGAAAGACGTGTCGTCGTCTATTAAGACTCGTCTTGGAAGGACGATTTCGGGCTTTGATGGGCGAAGCTTTGTTTCATGAGTATGAGGACATTCTTGCCCGAAAAGCGCTTTTTATCAATTGTCCAATTTCGGCTAAGGAGCGAGAGGAGTTATTCAACGCTTTTTTGACATGTTGTGAATGGGTCAACATTTACTACCGTTGGCGTCCAAATTTACGAGATGAAGCCGATAACCATTTGATCGAATTGGCTGTTGCCGGTCAAGCGAAAGTTATCATCACTCGAAACATCCGGGATTTGACAAGTGGTGAATTGGTTTTTGATGATTTCCGAATTGTCACCCCGGAAAAATTTTTAAAGGAGTATGAAAAATGAGAACAATAACCTTACGGTTGCCCGATGATCTCCATCAGGGAATAAAGCTTTTGGCGACGGAACGGAAAGTGAGCATCAGCAAATTGTATGAGGAACTTTCAGCAGTTTTATTGCACGGTTATGATGCTGAGATGCGATTTCGTACGCGTGTGGCCGACGGCTCCCCCAAAAAAGGGTTAGCGATTCTGGATAAACTGGACAAGCATTACGTGGAAAATCGAAAGTAAGGCAATGCTAACAATAAAATGCACTTAATGCGGGGCACACTGTAGGGGCCAAGTGAGTCAAGCCAATCACGTTTTGTAGCATCGTCAAGTTTTATGTCCCGAATGCCCCCGGCAAATGATCTTGGTGTTGGGGATAGTTGCTATGTCCCGGAAAGATAAACAGGACTTCCTTTTTCTTAAAGGCCACCCATCATTGTCCTGGAAAGCTCCGACAAAAGAGAAATGGCGGCTCTTGCCATATCCTTGGACATGGTTCCCATGCCGCAGGCCGGGGTAAGGAGGGATCGACGGATGATGGTATCGCGGGGCACTCCGATCTTCTCCAGGGTATTGACACCTTTTTCAAGCAGGAGGGACAGTTCTTTCACGGTTACCGTGTCTTTGAAGTCTGACGTGGGTACAATTCCCCACGCGATGTTTCCTCCACCTTTGAAGAACTGTTCAATTTCCTTTTTGTAAAGGAGAAAATGGTCCATGAATTCAAAAGCGTCAAAATTTACAATGTCAGGACCTGCCTCCAGAATCATAGACCAGTCGGTATTTCCGCAACAATGTATACCGATAATGGCGTCAGAGTTCTCCCTCACATAATCGATGATGGTTTTCAGCATCTGAATAACTTCGTGTCGCTGAATGGCTGAGAAAGCGGACCCAAAACCGGACAGGGACGGTTCATCCAGAAAGAGTACCGGCCTTTTTCCCGAACTCTTCAACAGATTCACCTGCCACAGGGCCTTAACAGCCAGACCTTTTGTCAGGGCTTCTGAAAGTTCCGGGTCATGAATGACCTGCTTCCCATCATTCCCTGCAATGGCCGATGCAAAAGTAACAGGCCCTACAATCTGTCCCTTGATATACCTGGCATCCGGAGCTAAACCTTTTTTCATGTCTTCAAGGAGGGTGTAAAGTCCGGGAGCATACTGCCGGCTGATGGCAAAATATTCGAGATCCTGCGCTAAGAAATGCTCATAGAATTCTACGAGGGCGCCTTCCCGCTCTGCCCCTTCCCATATATCGAGGGACCTTTTCTTTTCGTTGACATGCAGCAGGGGAAGTCTTTCACTGAACTGAACGTTCATATCTTCCAGAAAACTGCGTTTTACAAACTGGGGCCAGAAAGGGATATGGGGCAGGGATTCGATGATTTCGCGGCAGGAACCCTCAATACTCTCAAAAGGGACGCTTCCTATGCCCGTTGCGATGAACCCGAAATTTTCAGCGCGACCGTGCATGTTCTATCTCCCTGATTCTTGGCAGCCATCTTTCCAGAATTTCGATCATTTTTTCCTTACGTTGAACGGCTTTATTTTCTTGAAGGGTATGGTTTTCCTCGGATTCGACCAGCGACTTCAATTTCCTCAAACGAGCAAGTGACTTTTCATCCCGGGGATTCTTAACAATCACCTTCTCATACACGCTGACTGCGGCCTCTAATTGTCGCTGATCAAAATAGATTTCGGCAATGGTAGGAGTAGCCAGATCATCAAAAAAGGCACCGGCTCTGTTTCCCACAGGGGCCATGCGGATGAAAGACAGAATTTTTTCCAGCAAGGTCAACGCGTCCGGATCATCGGGATAATAGGCCAGATATCTCCGGATATGTAAGACAGCTTCTTCATGCCTGGCCTGCCTCTCGTAGATTACTGCGAGCTTCTTATGAACTGGAACCAAGCTTTCAACAATCGCCACTGACTCTGAAAGCTCCTTCTCCGCCAGGCCCAGAAAGCCGACCTTCTCATAGGCTTCAGCCAGGACGGTTTTCATGCGAATGTCATCATGGCAAATTTTTGAAAACCTGCCGCAGGCTCTAATCACTTCGTTCCATCGACCTTCTTTTTTGAGTTTTTCAAGGACAATAAACAGAGTCTCCCGAGAAGGTTCATTTTGCAAGATCTTTTCAAGAATATCTCTCGAACCATCCATTTTTCACTCTCCTCTCCCTTTCTTCCCGCTGCTTTCTTTGGATACGCCATCCGTACCAAAGCGATATATCACTTCATTTTCCTTGACCAAATTCAGCTGCTCGCGGGCCAGAGACTCCACATAATCCATATCTGTTCGCAACCGATGAATCTCCTCAAGAAGCACCTTGTTTTCCTCCGAAAGAATCCGAATTCGCTCCAAAGAGACCTCCCGCTCAACTTTTGTTTGATAGAGATGAACAAACCCGCTCTCACCATACCATAACCATGCCATAATGGATACGGAAGATGCCAGTACAATGAACCCTAAAAGAAGGATTCTTTTTGTTTTTGCCTGCAACACAGCAGCTCCCAAAAGAAGGTCTTCTAAGTGACGAGAACAGAATAAGAAAAAAAGGGCACGACTTCAACCACAAAATCCTAATATCTCCTCTCCACCCAGTTTTCTAACAGCAGAGTTGATCTTCATAGGTTCTGTTTTATTTAAAATAAAAATGGATTGGTTATTACTTGGTCAAATCGATCCAATTGATCGATAGGACGCTCGAACGGTCATAATCTTAATCGTAATCATAATCATACTCTTTTACAGCCTATTCCAGAGCTGCTCGATTATGATTACGAGTAAGATTATGAGTAAGAAATAAATCTAACGGCCGACGTTAGAAGCAAGCCCCCAAAGAAAAAAAGCCCTGCACCAGGTGCAGGGCTTTCAGGAGTGCTACCATTTTCTACATTCCCTATTGCGCTCTACCGTACATTTCCTTGACTTTGACCCTGTCAATGGCGCCATCTTCAAGAACGGGCAAATCCGCTACAAACTCCACATACTGGGGTTTCTTGTACCTTGCAATTTTTCCACCGACAAAATCAATCAGTTCCACGTCACTGAGACGGGCCCCTTCTTTTAACAGGCAAACCGCTTTGATGCCCTCTTTCCACTTGGGATCCGGCACCCCGAAAACCACCGTTTTCTCCACGGACGGATGAAGAAGGATCGCCTTTTCAACCTCGGCGGGATACACATTCTCTCCACCGGGCTTGATTAACTCTTTTTCCGCCTTTCGCCCCGCGTACCACAGAAAACCGTCTTCATCAAACCGTCCCTGGTCCCCCGTATGATGCCACCCTTCTCTGAAGGTGTAGGCATTGTCATCAGGAAGATTCCAGTACCCCTTGAAAACCATGGGGCCTTTCACGATGATTTCCCCCACCTGGCCTATGGGAACGGGGTGTTCGTAGTCATCCACAAGCCTGACTTCAGCCATCGGCAATGTTTTTCCTGCAGCACCGGGCCTGTCATTGTAGGCCCCGAAAGTCGCCAGACAAGATGTTTCAGTCTGGCCATAAAGGACATAAAAAGTTCCGCCGGTGACTTTCTGATATCTTTCAATGGTCTCCGGTGTCTCGAGACCTGCAGCAGCCCTCAGGGAGCTGATGTCGATCCCCGTTTTTTCCTGTTCGTCAAGGATAGACGACAGAATGGGAGGAAATTCAATGAGGATGGAAACCCCTTTTTCCCGGATGGTCTCGACAGCCGTTTTGGCATCAAACCTGCTCATGTTCACATTCAGGGCCCCCGCATGAAATGTGGCCGTGACCATGAAAAGGCCTCCCACATGAAAGAGCGGCAGAATATTGAGCTGCGCATCCTCAGGCTTGAGATTACAGAGATAATTCAGATGCATGTTGGCACACAAAATATTCCCGTGGCTCAACAGGGCCCCACGGGGCCTCCCGGATACGGCCGCGGTATGAATAATGACAAACCCGTCACCCGTGGCCACGTCAGGGGCTTCAAAGCCGTTCCCCTGGTCCAGCAACGATTCGAAGTCCGAGAATGCTCCCCCTTCTTTCCCCAGGTTGAAATATTTTCTGACAGAGGGAAGATTCTCCTTCAGCCCCATCACAGTTCCCTGAAATTCCTGATCGGCAAATACCGCGACCGGTTGGCAATCGTTCAGGTTATAACCCACCTCATCGGGAGAAAGTCTCCAGTTGATGGGGAGCATGATGGACCCGAGGGCGGCGGCGGCGCCGTAAAGGAGGAAATACTCCAGGCCGTTCTTTCCCACAACCCCTATGCGGTCACCCTGGTTGATCCCGGCCTTCTGAAGCCCACAGGCCAGACAATCCACTTTTTTCTTGTATTGGGAAAAGGTCAGTGCCCGGCCATCATCGACCTCCAGCCACGCCTCCCTGTCCGGAAAGCTGACGGCGTTACGGTTAATCAGATCGTAGAAGGTAAAATCGTACAGTCCCATAATCATACCTCACAAAAAAAGCCCTTTGCCTACACGAGAAGGAAGCTGTAAGGCAAAGGGCGAATGATGATTATCGTTTACTTTACCAGCCCCTCAAAAACCACCACCCGTTCAATATCACCGGCGATGAAATTAAACGCCCCTTCCTTTACTTTAACGGGAACAGTCAGATCGGGAACCCCTTTCCACCATCTTTCAAGGGTATCCCAACTGGTCCAGCCTTTTTCCTTCAGCGTGAATCCACCCGTTACCAGCAGGCTCAGAAGCGCCGATCGAACCGTGATCAGCGTGGTGGTCCTCACGTGACTGGTCTTCCCCGCCGGAATCCAGTAGGAATCCTGGTTGTTGAATGTGACCACGTCAAAATCTTCATCAAAGCTCACAGTGAACTGGATCCCTTCCAGAAGGATCGGATAGGGATTGGGGTTATGGACGTTGAAAAGAAAACTCATGGGCATAAAAGCCCCGCGGTCATCCGGATCCCCCTTTACCGTTTTCGTTCCTTTTGAATAATACCAGTATCCGTCATACTGCGGGACTTCCATGGATTCCAGCGTAATCACCGGATTCTTTAGATTCTCGGTTGTGGGCTTTACGGAAGTAGTTACACAAGCCATCAGGCCCAGACTCAGGCCAAACATAAGGACTGTCAAAAAAGCCAGCTTTTTCTTCATAATAGACCCCCTATCAGATTGGTGTTTCAGGTCCCTGTATCCATTTTCCTTCCGGGCATTCTCATTGCTTCATAGAGAAGCCCGCCGAAACAAAAGGGGAAAACGGCATCAGGACAACCATCTTTTTCTTCTCTTGTAATGCTTTACATCGCGAAAACTCTTCTTCTCGCCCTTTCCGCCCATACCAAGATAGAAATCTTTTATATCCTCGTTCTGAATCAGTTTTTCCGAAGGATCATCCATTACAATCCTTCCCGTCTCCATCACGTAGGCATAAGGCGCCACAGTCAGGGCAAGCTTGACGTTCTGTTCCACGAGAAGGATCGATATCTTCTCCTCGGAATTCAGCTTCGTCAGAATATTAAAGATCTCATGAATGAGCATGGGCGCAAGACCCATGGAAGGCTCATCCAGCAACACCAGCTTCGGTTCGGTCATCAAGGCCCGTCCCACCACGACCATCTGCTGTTCACCACCGCTTACAAACCCCGCCGTTTCTCCACGTTTCTGAATGAGCCGGGGAAAATAGTGGTATACCATTTGAAGACCATCTTTTACGGTGCCTGTCTTTCTGAGATGAGCCCCCACCTTGAGGTTTTCTTCAACGGTCAGGTGCTCAAAAATCCTACGGCCCTCAATGACCTGGATGATCCCTTTTCTGGCAATATTTGCAGCCTTTTCGTGGTGAATCCGCTCGCCCTCAAATTCGATGGATCCGTCGGTCACTTCCCCGTCTTCCACTTTCAACAGCCCGGAAATGGCCTTGAGAGTCGTGCTCTTCCCGGCGCCGTTGGCGCCAAGAAGAGCCACGATCCCTCCCGGAGGCACGTTAATGGAAACCCCCTTGAGGACCAGAATAACCTCGTGATACTTGACCTCGATATTTTTGATGCTGAGTATAGCCTCGGATGTCTCCAAGAGATGCCCTCCCAAAGGTCTTTTTTTGGTTCTGTTACCAGCCCAGCCAGTCTTTTTCCCACTGCTGGGGCCAGCGTGCCTTTATATCTACGCGCTCCACTTCCTGAAATACACCGCCTTTCCACTCTTGAATCAAACAGCCTGTGGCCGGACGATGATCGAACTCGGTATAACTCACGGGAGAAGCCCCCAGACCAAGTTCAAAATTGCGCATGGTCTCGAATCCCTTTTTCATAATCCCCTTACTGGTGAGATCCCCCGCCTTATCGGCGCGTTTCATGGCCTCCCAGAGCACCAGGGCGTCTCCCCATGCCTGGACGGTCCGGTTAAGCCTTTTCACCTGGGGGATACCCGGGTTGTATTGTGCGGCTGAAGCTACAACAAGATCCATGTTCGGGTAGTTCTGGCCAAAAAACGCATGGGGCGTACATCCCATTACCCCTTCCGCCGCTTCGCCGGCCAGCCGGGGCAGGTTTTCGTCAAATCCCCAGTTATTCACGATCCAGTCGGCGCCAAGCCCCAGGGCAAAGGCATCCCGGATAGTCGCGGAGGTAGACATGGTCGTGTTTCCATGCCATACCACATCGGGTTTGAATTCCTTAAGCGCCATGATCTGGCTCTTGGTATCCAGAGCAAAAAGTGAAACGTCCTGATCGGGGCCGATCTCGAACCCCAGGAGTTCGGCATGGTTTTTGATCGCCTTGATGGGAGCGCTGCAGTAGGGCGACGCAAACATATAGGCACACGCCATTCTCGGTTTTCTCTTGTTGTAGTCGGCCTTCTGGGGCCATTTTTTATCAAACCAGGCCGTTAATGCCGACCTTGCGTTGGTTGAGTAGTCCGATGAAAAGAAAAGGTTGTAGGGTGTTTTTGCAGGGTTGGTCAAATGAGCTGAATAGGAGGCCGAAACATAGGGGATCTCATCCTTATTTACCGTGGGAGAAAGCGCCTCGGTATCGCCGGTGCCCCACCCCATGATGGCGATAACTCCAAGTCTTTTGAGAAGTTTATATTTGGTAATGGCTTCGGGGATACGATACCCGTAGTCGAACCAGGTGTATTTTATTTGTTTTCCGTTTACTCCGCCGACGGAATTGATGTATTTGAAGGCTTCTGCCATACCGATGGCATAATCCTTGCCCACATCCGAGGTAGCTCCGGTACAATCCATCAGACCGCCGACTTTAATGTCTTTGGCTGTGGCGATCCCAGAGAACCCCATAAGAAACAAAACCGCCAGAAACGCAACCAAAAGCCGTAGTACTATGCTCTTTTTCATCTGTTTCCCCCTTTTGCTGTTTGGTAAAGAACAACGAGTTGACTTATCAACATGAAGCCGAACAGGATCTAAAAGATGGTCACCTCCTTTCCGAAAGGATTGCAGATTAATATGAAAATGGCCACAGATTAAAGTAGTTTTTGGCCTGCCACCAGCGATAGGCAAGGCCGTTGGGTTCATAGATGAGAAATCCACAGATGGCCAGGCCGAAGGCCATGTCTTTGATGTAGGTAAATCCCATCAGGAGTTCAGGATAATAGTCCCCCATGGGAATCACCACCATCTGGAGAAGTTCCATGATGACCACCATGAAGATGGATCCAAAAATGGCCCCATGGATGGAGCCTACCCCCCCGATCAGGATAACCCCTACCAACCAGAGCGACCAGCCCCAGGTGAAATGTTCCGGACTAAGGGCGGCCGTATTGCATACCCAGAAGGCCCCGGCCATCCCTGCCATGAATCCGGCCACAAAAAAGGCGAGTAATTTATACCAGACAATATTAATTCCCAGGGCTTCCGCGGCGATATCGTTGTCCCGGATGGCCACCCATGCCCTTCCCGGTTTCGATCGAAGCAGATTGGCCAAAACGATCACCATGAGCGTCAGCATCACCGCCATGACATAATAAATCCGAACTTCGCTTTCGATAACCCATGGCCCTATCTTGATGGTTCCCGGCGGCAGGGAAAATGCCTGACCCCTTCCGCCAATCTGGGAAACGTACTGGGTCAGGATAAAATCCACCGTAATAAACTGGGCAGCCATGGTGGTAAGAATCAGATAAAAACCTTTTACCTTTGCGGATGGCAATCCGAAAAGCACGCTCCAGAGTCCGGCGACAATGCCCGCGGCAAGGATGCTTATGGGATAGGCCAGCCCCGCGTCCACGAGGACCTGAGGCCAGGGAAACTGGAGCACCAGCATCGTGCTGGTGTAGGCCCCGACCGCAATAAATGCGGAATGGCCTAATGTAATCAAACCGGTATATCCGATGAGGAGTTGCACTCCCAGAGCACCCATGGCGGTGTATCCCACCATGGTCGCGACACTGATCCAGTATCCCGGCAGCATTAACGGGATAACCATAAATGTGATGAGCAGCAGCAGAATCATCTTGGATTTAAGAAATGTCGTCTGCCACCAGCCCTGATCTTCTCCATAGTTCTGGTGATAATCACCGCACGGCAACCAAACACTGGACATAGGATACCTCTTTCAAGTGAGCTAAAGTTGATGAAGCCGCAAAAAGGCGCAAAATTCGCAAAATTTCAGAAACGCATTCATAAAAATAAACAGGAACCATTCATAAAAATCTATTTGACTGAATTTTTACGAGAGTATCAAAGTTTAGCACGAAACCTTTTTTCTACTCGGCCTACTCCTTACTGCTTACTATTTCTACACTCGTTCAATCCGCTCCCAGCCCCAAAGGCCGTACGGTTTGAAAAGGAGAAAAACCGCCATAAATACAAAAGGAACGATTTCCTTGACCCCTCCTGGGAAATATTGATCCAGATAGGTCCCGGAAAAATTCTGGAGAAGCCCGATAGCAATCCCCCCCACAATGGCGCCCGGCACGGAATTGAGCCCACCCAGTACCACCGCGGGCAACACAAGCAGCCCCAGGTACCCCACGGAAATATTGATCCCGTTAATATTTCCTAAAAGCGCTCCCCCCACGCCGGCGCTCATGAAGGCGATGGCCCAGGCAGCCGCGTACACGAATCTGGCGCTTACGCCCAGAGAAAGGGCGGCTGTTTCGTCATCGGCCGTGGCCTGCATGGAAAGCCCCCAGCGGGTGTACTTGAAAAACAGCACAAACACCACAAGAAGTACAATGGAAAGGATAAATGACCACAGATATACCGGAGATACCATGAGAATGCCGACGGTGATCGGTTTGAGTTCAAAAACGGCCGGGGTATAGACCTTTGTATCCGTTCCCCAGATAAACCCTACGAGGCCTTTGAGAAAAAAGGAGATCCCTACGGTCACCATAATGACGGCCAGAATGGGCTCCCCGATAAGTTTATCTAAAAAGATCCGCTCGGTGAGAAAACCCAGGATAATGCCTACGGCAAGGGTAAGAACAACAGAAAAGACAAAAGGAACTCCGGCATTATAAAAGGACCAGGTCACATACGCTCCTACCAGAGTCAGCTCTCCCATGGCCAGATTAAGAACGCCTGAACATTTATAGATCAACACCCATCCCAGAGCCACTAACGCATAAATGCCGCCCACCATAATGCCTGTGGTCAAGGTCATAAAAAAGAGCTCCATTCCTTTCCTCCCCTTTCAAGTAAGCCGTATACATTAGGCAGTGCAAGCCAATAAGCTACCTACTCTTTACTCCCTTTCTCACGCACTGATTTTTTCGATGTGCAGGTCGGTTTTGATGCGTTGTTCCCTTCCATCCTCATAGGTGATGGTGGTATCCATATGTACCACATCCGCATCGGAATAAAGGGCGTTCACGATATCTTTGTATCTGTTTTCCACGAATGCCCGTTTCAGTTTCGATGTCCTTGTGAGCTCCTCGTCGTCCGCATCGAATACCTTGTAGAGATTCACAAATTTGCGTATCCTGGCCGGCCCCGGAAGATCCTTGTTTGCCTCCTGGATCTGCTTTTTGACAAGCTCGTAAACTTCCGGTTTCTGGGACAGCTCCGGATAACTGGTATAATTGAGCTTCTTGTCATCGGCCCATTTCCCCACCACGGCATAATCTATACACATGACGGCCGAGATAAATTCCCTCTTGTCTCCGATAGCCCAGACTTCCCCTACAAAGGGGCTGAATTTCAATCTGGTCTCAAGATACTGCGGGGAAAACGGTCTTCCATCATTGAGGGTCATGACATCTTTGGAACGGTCAAACACCACCAGGTGACCGTCTTCATCAATAAATCCCCTGTCTCCCGAATACAGCCAGCCATCCACCAGGGTCTTTTTCGTGGCCTCGTCATTCTTGTAATATCCCTGAAAGACGGAGGGGCTCCTCGTAAGAATCTCCCCTTCTTCGGTAATCTTGATTTCGGTTTCCGGGATAGGAGTTCCAACCGTGTCGAATTTGATATCGCCGTCTCTATGAACGATGGAAATACCTGCCACTTCCGTCTGGCCGTATATCTGCTTCAGGTTGACTCCAAGAGCGTGAAAGAACTTGAAATGATCCGGGCCCATGGCGGCGCCGCCTGTATAGCAGTGTCGGAGCCTCGACATGCCCAGGTGATCTTTCAGTTTTTTCTGCATGGTCATGGAGGCGATCCAGTTCAGGAACTTCAGTCCCACTGAAACCGGCTTTTTTTCGAATTTCAGGCTGGCGACCTTGTACCCCACCTTGGTGCCTAATTCATACACCTTTCGCTTGATCCAGGTGGAATCAATATATTTCACCTGCACCTGACGCGTCATCCCTTCATACATTCTCGGGGGAGCAAACATCACATGGGGACCGATCTCCCTGATATTTTCCTGTGCCAGATCGGGTCCTTCAGGAAAATTAATCGTATACCCCATCTGAAGGCCGCACGATATGGACATCATCTGCTCCCCGATCCATGCAAAAGGAAGGTAGGAAACAAAATCATCCGTATCATAGCAGGGATCAACGGCCATAAGGTTACGTCCCATGGTCAGCATATTCCAGTGGGAGAGGAGTGCACCCTTTGGAAGGGCCGTTGTGCCTGATGTGTAAAAAAGAAGACAGATGTCGTCGCCATGACCTTCATTGATCGTTTTTTCAAACAGGTCCGGTTTCTCCCGGTCAAGTTCTCTGCCCAACTCCTGAACCCTTTTCACACTGATCAGAAACTTCTGGTGATAATTCCTCATCCCTTTGGGATCATCCCACATGATAATGTCCAGTTTGGGACATGTATCCTTGATGGATAGGGCCTTATCCACTTCCTCCTGCGATTCTCCCACAAATATCTTTGCATCTGAATGGTCGATGATATACTTGACTTCATCCATCATGCAGTCCTGAAACAACCAAACCCCTATGGCGCCGGCGCACATGGCGGCCATTTCGGCCCAGAGGCCTTCCGGACGATTGTCGCCGATCATGGCAACCTTGTCCCCACGCTTTAAACCAAGACTGACCATCCCGAGAGTGAGATATTTGACGTTTTCGTAATAATCCTGCCAGGTAAAAGGGATCCATATGCCGAACTCCTTCTCCCGCATGGCCACCTTTTTATCGCCATATTTCCTGCACTGGCTCAGAAAGAGCTTGGGAATTGTGAGTTCCTTGGTGATCTCAATCCCGGATCCTTTCATGTCTTGTTCTACCTCCTTGTGGAGTAAAGATCATCTTCACCCAAATAGGCCTTTATCACGGCCGGGTTGGCCTGAACCTGCTCGGGAGTTCCATCCATGATCTGGTTGCCGAAGTTCAACACATTCACCTTGTGCGATATATCCATTACAACGCCCATATCGTGCTCCACCAGGATACAGGTAATTTTCCAACGCTCTTCCTCATTGATGTCTAATATAAACCGGGCCATGTCTTCCACCTCTTCCAGGTTCAGGCCGGCCAGAGGCTCATCCAGCAGGATCAGCTCAGGATTCAGTGCAAGGGCCCGTCCCAGTTCGACCCGTTTCTGCAGGCCATAAGGAAGCATATGCGCAGGCTTGTCGCGAATGCTTTCGATTTCAAGCAGATCGATGATCTCTTCTTCAATAAACTGCCTCGAAGAAAGCTCTTCTTTTTTCGTTTTCCCGACGTAAATAGACCCGCTAAAAATACCGCTTTTGAGATGGACGTGTCTTCCAAGCCGGATATTGTCGAGGACCGTCATTCCCCCGAAAAGTTCGAGTTTTTGGAAGGTCCTCGAAATTCCCAGTTCAGCCCTCCTGTAGGGCCGCATGTTATTGACTTTCCGGCCTTTGTAGTAGATATTGCCCGCCTGCGGCTTGTAAAGACCGTTAATACAGTTCATCATGACCGTTTTTCCAGCACCATTAGGCCCGATAATCGAATGAATCTCACCTTTTCTGACTTCCAGATTTACTCCGGCCAAGGCGGTCACCTTGCCAAAGGACATATGAACGTCTTCAAGCTTCAGGATGATATCACCTTCTTTAAATTCCCCAACCTGATTCATAGTCACGGGCCTCCAGACATTTTTTTATAATGGTTGCTGCATTGTAATGTACTGCAAAGTCTGCCCTGAAGGCAACTTCAGATATGCACGGCAGCTCTCGAAGAGATACACCGTCTATCCTGATCAGGGCTTTTTGCTGAAAATACTTTTTGTGTAAAATTAAGATGGTAAGGAATGGTCATAATTTATTGAGCTGTTTCCTTAATGTTCGAAGGGCCTAAACCATAAATGACTCAGGTTGATTACGGAAATTCATACAATTATATAAGTCAACATACAAGCCTTTTTCGTAAGCAGGGCATACCATTACCCGGTCAGGGTTTTTTTGTCAACATGTTTTGCTAACTTGGTATTAAAATTCTCATGGATGCGAACTGCCCATAAGGCCGTATCTCATACTTGGTATCAGATTTCTATGGCACTGTTCCAGAAAGTACTCATCGGTCATACCGGCTATGAAATCCCTCACAATGCCCGCAAACGAGGTCTCCTTTAGATAATCGGGCTGCATGCCCTTCAGGAATCCGGTGTAGACATCGGAATTTTCCTTGCCGGTTTCAAGATCTTTAAAAAATCTTTCAAACAGCAATTCAAACATGAGTCGAATCTTGCCGACCTGTTCCTTCACTCTGCTGTTTCTGTAGATGCGATCTTCGTTGAATTCCTTCAATGTCTTCAAGGAATCCCCAACCTGATCGCTGAATCTCAGAAAAGGCTTTTCAAAGCTGTTGGCAACAAGATCTTCCACAAGAGTATATACTATCGTACCATTGGTGGCGCCCAGAATTTCGCTGCATTCTTTCGGGAGATCTTTTCTGTTGATCAAACCCAGTCGTATGGCATCTTCAATATCCCGACCGATATAACTGATGGTATCGGCCATCCTGACCACGCATCCTTCCAATGTCATGGGGCTGAGATTGATGGTTGCGTCTTCCTTCTTTTCTTTCATTTCACTGTAAAGGGTTTCAAAATTTTTATCCCTGGCCGGCTCAAGAGATTGGGCATGAAGCTCGCCGTCGTGGCAGAGTATCCCGTCCAGGACCTGCATGGTCAAATTCCACCCTCTCCCTTTCCTTTCAATGCTCTGAAGAGAGCGCACACTCTGAATGTTGTGCAGGAAGGGGCCGGCGCCATACGATTCGCAAAGATTTGAAAGGAATTTCTCACCATCATGGCCAAAAGGCGCATGCCCGATATCGTGCCCCAGGGACACCGCTTCAATAAGATCCTCATTCAGGCCCAATATTCGTCCGATGGTCCTTCCAATCTTTGAAACAAGTTGTACATGAAGAACGCGATGGGTAATGTGATCATTTTTGATGAGATAAAAAACCTGTGTCTTATCAATATATCTTGAATAGGAAAGGGAATGGAGTATGCGATCTGAATCCACAGAGAAATTCTGTCTGTGCCCTTTTTCGAGAGTTTCTTCCTCTTTCTCCCGGATAGCACTTGTACTGGGGCACGCCCAGGGAGACAGTTTTTCTTTCTCTTTTGTATCAAGGATGGCCCTGACACCTTGTAAGACCTGGTTATATCTCACTTTGCGGAGTCCTCCCTGTCGCCCCCCTTTTTCACATACACTTTCTTTAATTCATTCCAAACGGTTTTACTCCTTTTGGCCAGAATGTCGTGAGCCGTATCTGCCACCACTCTGGATTCGGCTTCCATTACCTCTTCAGCAGGCGCCAAACGACCTTCCTTTTTGTATTTCCAGCGCAGGATCGATTTCGCGATTCCCGCCTCGGCATCTTCAACAAGCTTCTTCAAACCGCTCCTGGTATTTTCATCCATGACGACCCTCACTTTTTGCTTGCAATTCATTCATAAAGGCACTATAAATATTCGTTTATGATATTTTTGCGTCAGTGTGAAATCGCTGCAGAGGTCCTGTGTATTCCGGCGTTGGTTTCATAAAGAATTAAAGGGCCGAGGGAACAATACAGTCAAAATTACACGCTGCAATCATATCAGGTTGGGGAAATTTGCTCAAGCACCTATTTCCCCGTAACGTCACAGGTTCGGATGTTTGCCAGGTGCCCCTGTTTCCCCAGGGGTGGAAGATTCTCTGAACCGAGGTTTAACCGGCATGAGGCCACAGGATAAGGTCTCGAAATCCAAGGAGGATACAGATGGCAGTAATCAGCATGAAGCAACTACTGGAAGCAGGCGTTCATTTCGGTCATCAGACAAGGCGTTGGAATCCAAAAATGAAACCGTACATTTTTGGCGCAAGGAATGGGATTCACATTATTGACCTTCAAAAAACGGTGAGGCTGATAAAGACCGCATACAATTTCATCAACAAGACCGTAGCGGATGGCTATCCGGTTCTATTCGTGGGCACAAAAAAGCAGGGACATGATTCCGTTGTGGAAGAAAGCGAGCGCTGCGGCATGTTCTATGTGGTGAATCGCTGGCTTGGAGGGACCCTCACCAATTTTCAGACCATAAAAAAGAGCATTGCCCGTCTGAAAGAGCTTGAAAGGATGAAAGAAGACGGTTCCATCAACCGCTATACAAAAAAAGAAATCATTAAGATGGAAAAAGAACTTACCAAATTAGAGAAAAACCTGGGCGGGATCAAAAATATGGATGAGATTCCCGGAGCGGTCTTTGTTGTGGATCCCAGGAGGGAAAGAATAGCCGTCAAAGAGGCCAGGAAACTCGGAATTCCCGTGGTTGCCATAGCGGATTCCAACTGTGACCCCGACGAGATAGATTTCGTGATTCCCGGAAACGATGATGCCATCAGGGCCATACGGCTCATATGTTCCAAAATAGCTGATGCCTGTATTGAAGGACATGATTTTGCCGAACAGCGACTGATAGAAGAGACCAAACTCCAAAAAGAGCAGGAAACCGCTGCAGAAATCCCTGCAGAAATCCCTGTCGCCTCTGATGAAGGCAAGACCGGAGGCCCGGAAGTTATCGTACTCCCCAGAAAAGGAGCGATTGAAGAGGACGACGCGCAGGTTGAAGACCCCTCATCCAATGACTAACCATTCAATTCAATTCTTCGCATGGTTGAATGGTCAAAGACACAAAAAAACCGGATCGTTTTCCCGACAAGACTCAGCCAAAAGCTGAAACGGTTGGAACCGATCCTCCATTGATTCGATAGAAAGGGACAACCACATGACTGTTACTGCTTCATTAATTAAGGAACTGAGAGAAAAAACCGGCGTAGGGATTATGGACTGTAAAGCCGCACTCACAGAGTGTAACGGAGACATTAGCAACGCGATCGACCATCTGAGAAAGAAGGGCATCGCTACCGCAAAAAAACGTGGCGGAAGAGCTGCCTCGGAAGGGCAGGTTCAGTCTTACATACACGCGGGTGGAAAAATCGGGGTTCTGGTCGAAGCGAACTGTGAAACCGATTTTACCGGGAAGACCGATGACTTCACAGAATTTGTAAAGGACCTCGCGCTTCAGATTGCAGCTTCCAACCCCATATCCGTAGACCGCGAGACGATCCCCAGGGAAATCCTGGAAAAGGAAAAAGAGATCTATGCCTCCCAGGCAAAGGCCACTGGAAAACCCGAAAAGTTCATTGAAAAGATCGTTGAAGGAAAGTTGAAGAAATTCTTCTCTGAAGTGTGTCTCCTGGAACAGCCTTTTGTGAAGAACCCTGACATCACCATCCAGGACCTTCTCAATGAACTGATAGCCAAGACAGGTGAAAACATTATCGTACGAAGATTCGCCAGATTCCAGCTGGGAGAATCTGAAAGCTGACAGGTTTCAGAACCGGAAAATTCATGATTTTTCCGGTTCTGATAATAGGATTTATAAGGGGACCCACGGTCCCTGCTCACCATCGTGATTTCAGGAGATCGGTTATGAAAGATGAAATACTTTCAGAACAGCGTGAAAAAATGAAAAAGGGGGCCAGTGCTCTTGAAAGGGAATTCAAGAGAATTCGGACAGGCAGGGCATCGACAGCACTTCTGGATGGGTTGAAAGTGGAATGTTATAGCGCCTTGATGCCCATTGAGCAGGTTGCTACAATATCCGTTCCCGAAAGCCGTCTTATTACCATTCAACCCTGGGATCAAAGCATCATCGGAAATGTAGAAAAGTGCATCCTGAAGTCGGATCTCGGTCTGACCCCTGCAAATGACGGGAAAATCATCAGGATTGCCATTCCCCCATTAACGGAGGAAAGAAGGAAGGACCTGGCAAAACTCGCAAAGAAGATGGCCGAGGAAAGCAAAATCTCCATTCGCGGGCTCAGACGGGAAGCGAATGAGATGTTGAAAGAGTTGAAAAACGAAAAGGAAATTTCCGAAGACGAATTTTTCAAGTCTCAGGACGACGTCCAAAAGTTGACCGACGAATTCATAAAAAAAATTGATGAGATTACTGCACGCAAGGAAAAAGAGATTATGGAATTCTGAATAGTTCAGATTCCGAAAATTCAAACCACAGGTTCTTCCATACCGCTGCTCTCCAGCCTTCCATCGCAGTGAACTCTTAAATCTTGAGACGGGATAAGGATGACCATCGACAGCAAAAGAATACCGAAACATGTGGCCATCATTATGGATGGAAATGGCCGATGGGCGAAGAAAAAGGGATTCCAGCGTGTGCGAGGACATCAAAAAGGCGCGGAAGCCGTCAGGGAAATTGTGACAGCAAGCCGGGAAGCGGGTATTCGGTGGCTAACATTGTACGCCTTCTCGCAAGAAAACTGGAAAAGACCACGGCTTGAAGTCCAGGCTCTCATGAAACTCCTGAAGCGTTTTCTGAAAAATGAGTTGAATGAAATGCTTGAAAACGAAATCAGGCTGAAGACCATCGGTCGAACGGAAAATATCCCGTTGGATACCAGGCAGATCCTTCTTGACACCATAGAAAAAACAGCCCACAACACCGGAATGACTCTCACCCTGGCCCTAAGCTACGGAAGCCGTCAGGAAATAGTGGACGCATGCATAAAGATCGGGCGTTTGATAAAAGATGGGGATAAGGCAGTTGAAGAAATAGACGAAAAACTCATTTCCAGCTGCCTCTACACAGCAGAAATGCCTGATCCTGATCTTCTGATTCGAACCAGCGGGGAATATCGCATCAGCAATTTCCTATTGTGGCAGCTTTCATACACTGAACTTTACATAACACCCACTCTATGGCCTGATTTCGGCAAAGAAGAATACCTCCGGGCTCTTGAGGACTACCAGCGCCGGGAAAGACGATTCGGAGGAGTATTAAAAAACGGGTAATGCGGAAAAGTGGACAGACAATGCATCTCAAACGGTGGCTCACAGCCCTGATCGCCATTCCCGTTCTGATCTATATCATTGGTTTTGGTCCAAGGTACCTGTTTCATGCCCTTTTGTGCGGGGCAGCCATCGTATCTTTCATCGAATTTTACAGCATAACCGGAACGGGAGGATCAAGATTCATCCTGTACGGAAATTCCTTTTTGATCTTTTTGCTTTTTGCTGTAATATACATAAGGCAGGTGATGTTTGTGCCGATCATCACCGTGCTGTGGGTCTTTCTTTCTATGGGCTACCTGATGATGCATAAACCGACCCCTGGAAAAGAACTCACGGCAGAAATAGGCCGGGCGGTTTTCGGGCCGGTATACGTCTCCCTGCCCTTGGCCATGCTGGCTTTGATTGATTTCCGCCCCAAGGGGAGCATCTGGGTGTTCTTCCTGCTGGCGGTTATTTTCGCCGGCGATACGGGCGCCTTTTATTTTGGAAGACAATTTGGAAAACACAAGCTCCACAAGGTAGTAAGCCCCGGGAAATCGTGGGAGGGTGCAGTTGGAGGGCTGGTCAGCAGCGTAGCGGTTGCCTTTCTGTTTCTGCTCGTTTCCCGCCTTCATTCGTTGGATACGGGAATCATCATCCTTACCCTGCTGCTCTCCGCAATGGGTCAGATCGGTGATTTGTCAGAGTCCCTTTTGAAAAGAAACCACGGCATCAAGGATTCCGGTTCCATTCTTCCCGGACACGGAGGAATTCTTGACAGAATTGACGGCCTTTTGTTTGCCATTCCTGTTCTTTTTGGGTACCTTCTATTTCAATGAAAAATATAATCATATTAGGCTCAACCGGATCCATTGGCGTCAGCGCGCTCAAGGTAATCAAACAACATCCTGAAAAATACAGGGTGGCAGCCCTTTCCGCTGCCAGAAACATTGGGCTCCTTCTCCGGCAGATCAAGGAATTCAAGCCGGTGGCTGTCTCTGTACTGGACGAATCTCTTGCCGAAAGGCTCAAAACAAAATTGGGGAAGGGACCGGCTCCGGACATCTTTTTCGGGAAGAATGGTTATAAGCAGATCGCAACGATGGAGGGGACCGACACGGTCATATCCGCTATGACCGGCGCCGCAGGCCTTATACCAACCTTTGAAGCCATCCAGTCCGGAAAAAATATCGCCCTTGCCAATAAGGAGACCATGGTCATGGCCGGGGGTCTTGTCATGGACGAGGCAAAAAAGCGGGGGGTTTCTATCCTTCCTGTTGACAGTGAGCACAGCGCCATACTGCAATCCCTGCAGGGTCACCCGAGAGAAGATCTCAAGAGGATTATATTGACAGCCTCGGGAGGCCCCTTCAGAAATCTGTCTCTCGATGAGATGCGCAAGATGACTGCAGCGCAGGCCCTCAACCATCCCAACTGGGATATGGGTCCAAAAATAACCATAGATTCGGCCACATTGATGAATAAAGGCCTTGAAATAATAGAAGCAAAATGGTTATTTGATCTGCCACTGGAAAAAATAGGAGTCCTCGTACACCCCCAGAGCATCATCCATTCCATGGCGGAATACATTGATGGGTCCATTATAGCTCAGTTGGGCGTTCCTGATATGACGATACCCATCTCTTATGCGTTGTCTTATCCTCACCATCTTCGAAACCATCTTTCCCCGCTGGATCTTTTGACGGCTGGAGACCTTCAATTTCAGAAACCGGACTTGTCCCGTTTCAGATGTCTTGCACTTGCTCTTGAAGCCGCAAAAACCGGAGGAACCATGCCGGCAGTACTCAACGGTTCCAATGAGATTGCCGTGGACGCTTTTCTGAAAGGCCAGATCGGTTTCCTGGATATCCCTGCCTTAATTGAAAAAACCATGAGAACCCATAACGTTTCTCCTGTTGATAGCATTGCAGCAGTGGTGGAAGCAGACGGATGGGCAAGGCGGGAAACCAGAGAGCATCTGGAAAATCTTATTGGGCCTTTGCATGGTTGAGAGTTGAATTTGGAGTTTTGAAATGCACTTAGATCAGTCCATACATATCCTGGCTTATTACATTTTGCCCTTTGTTGTGGTTTTAGGCATATTGATTTTTGCCCATGAACTGGGTCACTTCCTTGTTGCCAAGTATTTTGGTGTAAAGGTTCTCAAGTTTTCCCTTGGCTTTGGCCCCAAACTCATTGGGAAAAAAATCGGGGAAACCGAGTATCTTGTCTCCCTTCTCCCATTAGGAGGATATGTGAAGATGTTGGGGGAGAACGATGATGACGACGAACCGATCAGTCCGGAAGAAGAGAGAAAATCGTACAGTCATAAACCGGTCGGCCAGCGTATCGCCATTGTTGCTGCAGGACCGGCGTTCAACCTGGTTTTAGCCCTTTTCACGTTCTGCCTGTTTTACATGTTTGCCGGCAACCATGTTCTCTCCCCGGAGATCGGACAGGTGAAGGAAAATTCACCGGCATACGCAGCAGGTCTGCTCAAAGGCGATCTTATTGTCGCCATTGACGGAAAACAGACGGAGACCTGGCCGGAAATAAAAGAAATAATCAAAGATAATACGGGTGAGACCGTTGAAATCACGATAACACGGAATAATGAACTCAGGACCGTCATATTAACACCCGAGATCAGCGTTACCAAAAACATTTTCGGTGAAGACATAAAAACCCCGCTCATCGGTATTGTGGCCTCCGGTACTTTCATGACGATTTACTACACCCCTCTGAAAGCTATTGAAACAGGGTTCGCAAAAACCTGGGAAATCACCAAACTCACTTTCCTGACCATTGTAAAACTTATCCAGCGCGTAATTCCCATCAAGACTGTGGGTGGACCTATCTTTATCGGCCAGATGACAGGCCAGCTGGCACAGGAAAACTGGATCTACCTGATTCCCTTCATGGCGATCATCAGTGTAAATCTGGGGATCTTGAATCTGCTGCCTATTCCTGTATTAGATGGTGGTGTCATTTTTTTCCTGCTGATTGAATGGATCATGGGAAAACCCCTTAATCTGAAAGGCCGAGAACTGGCCCAGAAAATCGGCATCAGTCTCCTTGTGTTGTTCATGGTCGTCGTTATCTACAACGATGTAACCCGGTTCTTTGAGTAAAAGGGAACATTGACCTGACCATGATACTCGCGATCAACACCTCTACCCTTCAGTTCAGTCTTGCCCTTTTAAAAAGGGATGGCGCCATTGCGGCAGAACAGGTGATGTTCAGGAAAAAAGGAAATTTCGGGAACTTGATGCCGGCCGTCGAACATCTTCTTTCCGTTTCAGATGCCGGACCCGGTGATTTGTCGGGTATCGCCGTAGCAGTCGGGCCGGGCAGCTTCACCGGGTTGCGAATTGGCATTTCATTAGCGAAGGGCCTTTGTCACGCCCTTCAAATTCCTATTGCAGGCGTATCCAGTCTTGAAGCACTGGCCTCGCAGATCCCCTTTGCCATGTCTCCAGTTATTCCTCTTCTCCGTTCCAGAAAAGGGGAAGTGTTTACGGCAAGATTTATCCTGACAAATGATCAACA
>DUZB01000003.1 GCA_013349725.1 Deltaproteobacteria bacterium
CATTGGCCTGTGTAAAGCGTAGCCCAGTGGCATCATTCCACCTGCAGCAACCGAAGCCGAATTGTGCTTTGGCACTGGCACAATACCGCCATCACTAACACCCACACCAACACCACATCCAACAACCACGCAGATCACAAATACCCAAAGCCGCCGACTCATGATAACCCCCTTTCTCGAAATTTCCATTTCCATTTTGACAAAAGAGAAATTTCTTCCTATAAGTAAACCATGAAACCCACAAAACCAATCACGCTTAACTGACATCGGCTACAAAGCCTTGATTTCGACTGACAAAATTCTTGCCATTCTTCCCTGGAACAGCACGCCGATAAAGAACAAAACGAGCAACGACTTTGGCACCAAGCGACAACCTACGCGCCCTCTCGACTAAGCCAGGAGGAAAATACACAAGAATCCGATAAACAAACCCCCCACCAGAAACACCAGAAACGCGCCTATACGAAGAAGACACGACATTTTGTTCAATCGACGACAGAAACGCTTCCGCATTATAATGAAACTTCTCACTCTCTTGGTGAGAGAGTTCGCGAGCCCTCTGGGCTGGAAAATACGCAATTCAACCGTACCATGTTAAGAAAACAGTTGGACTTGGTCGTGGCCGAAATTGAAAATGGTGTTTTCGAATTTGCGAAAAGATTCCCCCACAGCAATAAAAAGGACTATTTCACCATGCTGGAGGGAAGAACCGTGCGAAAGGACCCGGCAGAAGTGCTTTTTGGGGACTATGCGGCAAAATGGTGGGAGGAAATGAAGCCGGGGATGAGCGTAAGCCAGATCAGGGACTATACCACGATCCTCAAGACCCCGGAGAGCAACCGGCGCTTGGAAATTCGACCGTCCATGCGGCAAATCCTGGAGGCCCAAAGAAGAGAGACTGCACCTTTTCAGAGCGAGTACGTCTTTTTGAACACAAAGGGCCTGCCGTGTGTTCAGGACAGCCTTCGGTGGCTCTGGGTGAAAGCCATGGGGAAAAGCGGGCTTCCCTTCCGGCGGATGTATGAAACCCGGCACACATTTGCGTCCTGGGCGCTTTCAAAGGGTGAAACCCCGGAATGGGTGGCCAGGACTCTCGGGCATGTGGACACCTCAATGGTATTCCGGACGTATAGCCGTTATATTCCCAATATGACGAGACGAGACGGCTCGGCCTTAGAGGGACTGTTCACGGAATCCATAAACAAAAAAAATGGCGATCCGGAAATAGACACAATTTGCGACACAATGCCTGAAATCCGGACCGCCAACAGCATTTAACTACTTGATTTTACTACATTTTTTAATGGTGCCGAAGGCGGGACTTGAACCCGCACGGGCGTGGCCCACTACCCCCTCAAGATAGCGTGTCTACCAGGTTCCACCACTTCGGCAATATTTTTTTTCAGACTACTTTTTCTCCTGGGTTTCAGCCGGGCCGGGCGCCTGTTGTTGCACAGGCGCCTGCTGGGTCTGTTCCACAGGCGGTGTAACCGGTGTAACGTCTTCCATCACAGAGGAGGGGCCCCCTCTTCCAATAAAAAAGGAAAGACTCAGGGATGTAAGCATAAAAACTACCGCAATTGCCGTAGTAACCTTGTGCAGCAGAGATGTAGCCCCGGTACTTCCGAAAACTGTCTGGCTGGATCCACCAAAAGCAGCACCCATGCCAGCCCCTTTTCCCTTTTGAAGAAGCACGATAAGAACCAGCGCGACGCAGATGCAGACATGGATGATAATTAATATGGGAACCATTCTATGGCCTCTTTAACGCAAAAATAACCTGTTTGAAAAATTAATTTTGAAAAATACATTACCTGAAAATATTTTGCAACTAAAAACTTTCAATACTACCCCTGAAAACGGATAATTCCTACAAAGGAATCCCCCTTCAGACTTGCGCCACCTACAAGCGCACCATCAATATCCGGTCGGGACATCAGATCGGAAACGTTATCGGGCTTCACACTTCCCCCGTACAGGATTCTGACCTGAGCCGCCGTTCCGGAATTAAATCCGTTTGCAATCCACTGCCGAATAAACTGGTGGACCTCCTGCGCCTGATCCGGGGTAGCGGTAAGACCTGTACCGATGGCCCACACAGGTTCGTATGCCAGGATTGTGGAAGAAGGCATCTTTTCATCCGCCTTGAAATTCTGCAGCGACAGATCCAGTTGTGTTTTGATCACCTCAAAGGTCTGTCCCGCTTCCTTCTGGCTAAGGGTCTCACCAACGCAAACAATGGGAATCAGCCCCAGAAAAGAAGCCGCTTTGACTTTAAGGTTTACCATTTCATCGGTTTCTTTGAACAGTTCACGCCTTTCCGAATGACCTAAAATCACATGGGTGCATGTGGCATCCTGCAGCATCCGCCCCGATATTTCTCCGGTATAGGCGCCATTCATTTCCCAGTGCATATTCTGGCCTGCCAGATAGATTCCGGCATTCCCTATGGCCTCTCGCACTCTCGCAAGGTGGGTAAACGGGGGCGCAACGAGGATTTCGACCCCTTCCACGTCACTCGTTTGGGAGGATATGGTTTCAATCAGTTTAACCGCTTCGTCAGGACGTAGATTCATTTTCCAATTGCCGGCAATCATAGGTGTTCTTTCAAACATTTCTTTCTTGCTCCGATCAAAAAAGATGGTCTTGCAATAAGTCTAAAAAACGGACGAATTAGAAGACTTCTCTTGAATTCATTTCAATTAGTTGCCGGCCATATACAGCGCCAGATCGATCATCCGGTTGGAGTAGCCGAATTCATTATCGTACCAGGATAATACTTTCACCATATCCCCTATAACCATGGTTGATGGGGCATCCAGCGTAGAAGATACTGCCGTCCCGTTAAAATCGATGGAAACAAGAGGCTCTTCGCTATAGGCTAAAATGCCTTTCAGATCTTTTTCAGCAGCACTTTTCATGGCGCCGTTAATCTCTTCTGCGGTAGCCGTTTTTGTCAATTGAACAACGAGATCAACCACCGAAACGTTGGGGGTTGGCACACGTATGGCCATCCCGTTCAGTTTACCTTTCAGCTTGGGAAGCACAAGGGCGACGGCTTTGGCCGCTCCTGTGGTTGTGGGAATCATGGAAAGTGCGGCCGCTCTTGCCCTTCGTAGATCCTTGTGGGGAAAATCCAGCAACCTCTGATCACCGGTATAAGAATGGGTGGTCGTCATAAGACCTTTTTCAATCCCGAAATTGTCCAGAAGCACTTTGCACACCGGGGCAAGGCAGTTGGTTGTGCAGGACGCGTTGGACACAATGTGGTGCTTGCCGGCATCGTACTCGTTCTGATTGACCCCCATGACTATGGTGATGTCGGGATCTTTTCCGGGAGCAGAAATAATAACCTTTCCGGCGCCGGCCTTTACATGCCCGGACGCCTTTTCCCTGTCCCGGAAGAGACCCGTGCATTCAAAGACCGTCTCGATTCCCAGACTTCCCCAGGGAAGATTCGCCGGATCTTTTTCCGTATGAATCTCAATCTCCCTGCCATTTACAATAATGGAATGATCCGTGCTGGTTACTTCAGCCCCAAGCTTCCCATGGACAGAATCATACTTCAACAGATGAGCCAGCGTTAAAGGATCGGTCAAATCATTAATGGCCACAAATTCAATATCCGGATTGCTGAGCCCTGCCCTGAAAACCATTCTGCCAATTCGTCCAAAACCGTTTATAGCCGTTTTTAGCGCCATTTCATGCCTCCTTGAGCCTTCATTAATAGTCTTATATATTTAAAGCCATTACAATCGCATCTTCCTTTCCATGGCTGTAATAACCGCGCCTACGTCCCACCTCCATGAATCCGGCCTTCTCATAAAGGCCCCTTGCGGCATTATTTGAGATGCGAACTTCAAGCCATACTTTCTCGGCCCTTTGAGACCTGCCTTCCTCAATCATCCGGGCCAGGAGAAAAAAACCAAGACCATCTCCGCGCATTTCAGGATGGACAGCCATTTTCATCAGATGAATTTCGCCGGCAAAAATCCAGAAACAGAGATAACCGGCCAAACGGCTGTCAGCCTTCATGGCCAGTAATCGCGAAACAGGTCTGTCCACCTCTTCAGTAAACGAGTGGGTATCCCATGGGGAAAGAAAAGAGGCATTTTCAATATACAGGATCTCATTCTGGAACAACTGGAAATTATTCACCGTAATATCAAAAATAGAAATCATTTCGATTTCAATAGTTTTCCTGCCAGAGTAATGCTTCTCTTGCCTGCCTGCTCGGCCTTCTGTCCCAATTCACTCAATGTTAAAGTATCCCTGTCCCTGGCAACGGCAATAACCATGGGCAGGTTCACCCCTGTCAAAACCTCCACTTTTTCTTCTTTAAGAAAAGAAAGACTCAGGTTTGATGGAGTTCCGCCAAACATATCGGTCAGGACAAGAACTCCCTGACCACTGTTCAGGGCGGTAATTTTTCGAGAGATCTCTTTTAGCATTTCCGAACTCTCGGTTGTCTGGGTAATGGATACATAATCAGAAGCCTCAAGCCGACCCAAAATTAATTCCGCGGCATTAAGGAATTCCTTCCCCAGATCACAGTGAGAAATAATCAGCAATCCAATCATCTTAATTATAAACCTTTTTGAAAATAAAATGAAAACCAGGCAGGGCCAACGAGAAGCTGGGCAGCTTTTGAATCCCCATCCCTACTGTTCAAAATCCTCATCGGAATGAATAATAATTCGATAGAGGTCCTCTTTTGTCCCCGCATTCATAAGTTCTTTCCTGAAGGCACTGCTTTTCAGTATCCTCGCAATTCGCGTAAGCACCTGTAAGTGGACCCCGGAAGAATTCTCAGGGGCCAGAAGGAGGAAAAAGAGGTAGGCGGGCTGGCCATCCATCGAGTCAAAGTCCAACCCTTTCACACTTCTTCCAAAAGACACAATCGGTCTTTTCACACCTGGAAGCTTTCCATGTGGGATGGCTACACCGTCACCGATCCCGGTACTTCCCAGTTGTTCTCTCTCGAGAAGGACTCTTACAAGGAGATTCTTGTCAATGTAGGGATCATTTTGTGAGATAGCTTCCGCTAATTCGTCCAGGACGCTTTTCTTATCTTTTGACTGAAGCTCACTAATGATATGATCTTTTTTTATTATTTCAGAAAGTTTCATCATCAAATTCCGATAGGCCTCTCCCATGGGCATTAAACGTTGCGCCTAAAAAAAAGCAATTAGCGGTTAGCTGAACCATTTCAGCTGGAAGGCTCAATAAGGCCGAGGTTTCCTCCGCTCTTTTTATAGATCACATTGATTTCCCGCGATTTGGCATTTCTAAAAACAAGGAATTCCTGTTTGAGGAGAGACAACTGCATGGCGGCCTCTTCCGGATCCATTGGTTTGGCAAACATCCTTTCCACTTCTATGACAGGCCCCTCTTCCGAAAACTCTTTGACTCCATTGAGATCTTCCACTTCGATGCGGTCTTCGTTCTTGGCGCCCTCCGTACGGTGATTCCTTATCTTGGACATGTGTTTCTTCACCTGCGTCTCCACCTTGTCTATGACTTGGTCTATGGCGGAGTACATGTCGCCGGTCTCTTCAACGGCTTTAATTCTGGTCCCATTCACACTCACTGTCACATCCGCGATATGCCTGAACTTCTCAACGCTCAGGACAATGTGGGCTTCCAGTGGAAAATCAAGGAATTTTTTCAGTTTATTGACCTTTTCTTCCGCGTAGATTTTCAAGCTTTCAATCGGTTCCGTGTGCCTAAATGTCACCATTATGTCCATAAGGCCTCCTCAAAAATATGGTTGAAGTGGTAATTTTCCCGAACCCGGCCATGGGTAAGCTCCGAAAACGCCTCGAAGACATCCCCCCGTTCACAAAAAGAAATCCTGCACGGGAATTCAAGCACCCGCCTTGGAAAAGGGGTTTTTCCGTTTCCGTGAAGGCTGAATCCCCATTGACTCTCGGTATTTGGCCACGGTGCGGCGGGCAACACTTATGTTAAGACCTCTCATGATTTCTTCAATCTTTTTGTCGCTCAATGGCGTTCTCTTGTTTTCCCCCTTAATGATTTTCCTGATCTGCTCCTTTACGGATTCAGAGGCTACGGAATCTCCATCCATCGTGTTAATGGAACTGTTAAAAAAGAACTTCAACTCATAAAGGCCCTGCGGGGTGTAAACGTATTTATTTGTAGTTACTCTGCTTACAGTGGACTCATGCATTTCTATATCTTCAGCTACGTCGCGCAGGACAAGGGGTTTAAGATGGGAAATCCCTTTATCTAAGAAATCTTTTTGAAACTTTACAATACTCTCCGTGACTTTGAATATGGTCCTCTGACGTTGGTGGATACTTTTAATCAACCAGGCGGCTGCTCTCATTTTCTCCTGAATATAGGTTTTTGTATTTTCCGGAACAGGGGTCTCATTTTGTAGAATACTCTTGTAATAGCTGTTGACTCTCAGCTTGGGCAACCCATCCTCATTCTGAACAATTTCATATTTTTCTCCGACTTTAAATACGTATATATCAGGGGTGATATAGATGGTTTCCTCATCAGAATAAATTCGACCCGGCCTGGGATCAAGCCCTTGAATAACGGTAACGGCCGCAACAATGTCCTGGACGGATACGAAAAGTGCCGAGGCGATCTCCCCATACTTCTTTTCCTCGACATTCTTAAGGTGCTCCTCGATAATTTTTTCAATGATTGTTCCGCCGAAACCGTGAAACCCGGCCTGAATCAGCAGGGACTCTCTTGCATCTCGGGCAGCGACTCCAACAGGATCAAAATTTTGAATCACGCGTAAGGTATCGGCGGCCTCTTCCAGAGGAGATCCCACATCTTCTGCAAGTTCTTCAAGAGGAATTTGAAGATACCCCGCCTCATTCAGATTTCCAATAATATAGATGCCTATTTCCTTTTCCCTGTCATTGAGATCGCTCATGTTGAGCTGCCATATAAGGTGTGCTGCCAGGTTCGTTTTGGTGGCGGTCATGTTTTCAAAAGAAGGCGTTTCTCTTTCTTCATAATGCGACGATGCCCAGCCGGTGTTGTATTCCGACAGGTAATTGTCCCAGTCTATGTCGTCCCTGGCCCGCTCCTCCACAGTGACTTCCGGAAGATCCGAAGAGTCCCGCAGTTCCTCATCTTTTGTGTCCTCACTTTTACCCTCCTGGTCGATTTCGCCGGTCGTCACGTCCTCCAATGTGCAATTTTCTTGAATCTCCTGAGAAATTGTCTCAAGGAGTTCAATCCTCGAAAGCTGCAGCAACTTGATTGCCTGCTGCAATTGAGGAGTCATAATGAGCTGCTGTGCAAGCCCTAAAGATTGTCTCAGTTCTAATGCCATAAATAACCGTGCCGGGAAAATTTTTCTGCGACTCTTTCCCACACGGAAATGTCACATGTCAAAGTTTTCTCCAAGATAAACGCTCCTTGCCACTTCGTTGCTGATGATTTTGTCGGGAGGTCCCTCCACAATAATTTCACCCTGACTGATGATGTAGGCCTTGTCACACACGCTCAGCGTTTCCCGGACATTATGGTCTGTAATAATCACACCCAGACCCCGGTCTCTTAATTGCCGGATAATCTGCTGAATATCATTGATCGCCAACGGGTCTATCCCGGCAAAAGGCTCATCCAGCAGCATGAACCTCGGCCCCGTGATCAATGCCCTCGAAATCTCCAGCCTTCGCCTTTCCCCTCCGGAAAGGGACATGGCCTTCTGCCTTGCCAGATGGGAAATTCCCAGTTCCGTCAACCCGTTTTCAAGCCGCGATTTTCTCTCACTCGGAGGGATATTCAGTATCTCTAAAATAGCAAGCAGATTCTGCCGAACCGTCAGCTTCCTGAATATGGAGGGTTCCTGGGCCAGATAGCTGATTCCTTTCCTTGCCCTCATATGCATAGGGTCAGCTGTAATGTCCTCTCCATCCAGAAACACTCGACCCTCGTCCGGATGTGTAAGCCCTACCATCATGTAAAAAGTCGTGGTTTTGCCTGCGCCATTTGGACCCAGAAGGCCGACAATTTCCCGTCTATGGACAACGATGTCTACCTGACTGACAACCTTTTTCCCACCGTAGATCTTTACCAGTCCTTCAGCCTGCAAAAGATCTGTAGAAGACATTACTGGTCCGTCCCCTTATTCTGCCCCGGAAAAATCACTGCCTTTGCTCGATTGTCTCCGGATCCCTCCACAACGCTTCTGTCTTCCTTGATAAAAAGCGTAATGCGATTTCCCTCCACATAATTGTTTTCCTGTTTTACAACCGGATTCCCGGTCAAAACAAGTTGCTCTAATACCTGATGATATACGGCTTTGTCCGCGGAAGCGGTTCCCCCCAACGAACGGACAATCTCCACTTTTCCCGTAGCAACAATCCTGTCGATCTCGGTGGACGTTTCTTTGGACCCTTTCTTCGATGGTGCATCTATATAATAAACGACCATTTTTTCACAGTCCATTACAAAGTCGTCATTTTTGGCGCTTACCTTTCCGGTAAAGGTCACCATTTTCTTTTTATTGTCCATTTCCAGGGTATCTGATTGAATAACGATCTTTCCCTGGCCCTTAAGACCGACTTTCCCTTCAAGTTCTCCGGAAAGCACGGGACCCGCATGAACACAAACAATCAGAAAGGATACTGTAAGCAAAAAGAAGGTACGGCCTGAGCAAAACATGTTATTCTTGACTCCCCTGGCTGATGGTCGTTGTGACATTGGATAACACTTCTATTCTTTCCTCTTTCAGATCGGCAAAAAGGCCTTTCCCGTCGACCACAAAAAAAGGGCCGGATATTTTCACAGGCTTATCCGTGCTGAGATTCCCCGCCTTTTCATTGATGAGCAGATATTCGGTAAGGATTCTGTAGCCGTCGCTGGAAAATCCGTCGATACTTCCAAAAAGTTCTATTTCCCCTGAGTCCTTGGAATAGTGTCCCTTTTTGCCATTGAGCGTAAACCAGGGTCTATCCTCAGGTTCCACCTTCAGTTTGAAATCAACAAATTCCACATTTTTCCTGTCTCCCGAAAACCGGACTTCCCTGGCATCAACAACCCACTTGATCTTTTTATCGGGATTGTCCTGCGTATAATGCACGTCCTCTAATTTGAGCCCTTCCCCCGAGATGAGATTTTTTAATAATGCGGGCGCCTTTAACAGGTCCTTGCCGGATTTGAAGAAATAGAACGTTGCCAGAAGTATCAGCGCACATAGCCCTACAAGAGGCCAGTGTCTTTTCATGAAACTTTTCATAAGTTATTTCTACTATATCAACCATGAATTTGTTCTGTAAAGTCGTTTTTAGCCCATTTTCCTTGACCTTTGAGAATCCATTCACATAATTCCCTGACAGCCCCTTGACCGCCTTTTTTGGTCGTAATCACGTCAGCTCTCTCTCTGACTTCCTGGACAGCGTCTGCAACAGCAACCGTCAGTCCCACCTCGCCAAACATGGTCAGATCGGGGAGATCATCTCCAATACAGCACACTTCCTCCCTTACAAGACCTCTTTTTTCGAGCATTTGCCTGCACACGTCCCTTTTGTTGCCTACACCCTGATAAACATCGGTGATTCCCAGTTCTCTCCCCCGATGCGCCACCGCAGACGATCTGCGACCTGTTATAATGGCAGTCTCGACACCTCCTGCCATCAGCATCTTCAGGCCAAGTCCGTCCCTGACGCTGAACGACTTGATTTCCTCCCCCTTATGGTTAAGGAATATTTGTCCGTCCGTCAGCACGCCATCCACATCAAGGATGAGGAGTCTAATCCTGGCGAATCTTTCATCCATACCCGTTTCCCATTAGAACCTGATCAGTCGATGCATTTCCCTGAGAACGCTCAGCAAGGGTTCGACTTCCCCAAGCGGCAAAGAATTGGGTCCATCACAAAGGGCGTGATCGGGATCAGGATGAATCTCCAGAAAGACCCCATCAGCGCCTGCCGCCACGGCCGCCCTGGAAAGATGGCTTACAAATTCTCTCTGGCCTCCGGAGCTTGTTCCGGCCCCTCCCGGCAACTGCACACTGTGTGTACCGTCAAAGACCACGGGAAAACCGAATCGTTTCAGTATAACCATAGATCTCATGTCCACAACGAGATTATTATAGCCGAAAGAACTGCCCCTTTCCGTAATCAGTATGCTGCTGTTTCCGGTGGAGGTCACCTTGCCGATAACAGGGCCCACTTCCCCGGGCGAGATAAACTGTCCTTTCTTGATATTGATGGGGACTCCACATTTTGCAGCCGCGACAATCAGATCGGTCTGCCTGCACAGAAATGCGGGGATCTGAATGACATCGAGCACTTCTGCCGCCTGTTCAATTTCATGAATACCGTGGATATCTGAAAGTACCGGGAGTCCTGTCCGTTCTTTCACCTTGCGGATTATTGCAAGCCCTTTTTCAATCCCAGGGCCCCTGAAAGATTCCATGGATGTCCGGTTTGCTTTGTCGTAAGAGGTCTTGAAAATGGCGGGAATCGCTAATTTGTCGCTTAATTCTTTTACGAAACGGGCCACTTCAAGTGTGGTTGCTTCATCTTCGATAACGCACGGACCTGCGATAAAGAAAAAAGTTCTGTCCGCTTCAATGGTAAGCTGCCCGATGTTTATTTTTTTAGCCATTCCAAATCCATAAGCTCATAGCTTATAAAGCTCTTCTCCTTCAGTATGCCGCATTTCAACAGGAAGCGCGGAGGTGATCTTCCTGTTTACGAAGTGAACAGAAGAGTATCGCACCGGGGATGGAAAGTCAAGGAATGTGAATTTTCCCCGTAAAGCGGTTTGTGTTAAAATTTACTTGTTTAAAGTGGAGATAAGTCATAGAATGGAAAGAATTTAATTTATTTTCCGGAGAGGAACTGAAAATGGCCAAGAAAATAATCACAAAAACTGTTGAAGAGATTAACAGGAAAATCAAACAGGGCAAAGCCGTTGTCATTACAGCAGCCGAGATGGTGGATACGGTTAAAGAATTAGGACCTCAAAAGGCGGCAGCGGAAATCGATGTGGTTACTACGGGGACGTTTTCACCCATGTGCTCTTCAGGAGCATTTATCAACTTCGGACACACAAAACCCGCAATCAAAGCCGCTCGCGTCTGGCTGAATGGGGTTCCTTCCTATGCGGGCCTGGCCGCTGTGGACACATACATCGGGGCGACGGAACCTACCGAGGATGATCCGTTGAACAGGGTTCATCCCGGCCAGTTCAAATATGGTGGAGGACACGTGATCCATGACCTGGTGGAGGGAAAAAAGGTGGAATTGAGGGCCACCGCTTACGGAACAGACTGTTACCCCAAACGGCAGGTAAAGAAAAAAATCACACTGCAGGATATCCCTTATGCGGTACTTCTGAATCCAAGGAATGCCTACCAAAACTATAACTGTGCCGTGAATCTGTCCCAGAAGACCATATACACCTATATGGGCGTGATGAAACCAAACGCGGGGAATGCGAACTATGCCACGGCCGGTCAGTTAAGTCCCCTTTTTAATGATCCATTCTACAGAACCATGGGACTGGGAACCCGGATCTTCATCGGGGGCGCCAAAGGGCACATCATCGGCCCCGGCACGCAGCACAACCCCAATGCAAAAAGAGACAAAAACGGCATCCCGCTGACTCCCGCCGGGACCCTCATGGTCATGGGAAATATGAAGGAAATGGATCCCCGGTGGGTAGTGGGCGTCAGCATGCTGGGTTACGGTTGTTCCCTCGCTGTGGGGATTGGAATCCCAATTCCGATCCTCAACGCCGAAATCGCCGGATTTACGGGAATCTCCGACGAGGACATATACACTCAGATCATTGATTACGGTATAGACTACCCAAAAGGAGCCGGCAAAAGTCTCGGTAAAGTAAGCTATGCTGAACTGAAGAGCGGAACGATCGATTTCAGGGGTGAAAAGGTTCCCACCGTGCCCATCTCTTCCTACGTTCGAGCTCTCGAAATCGCGAATATCTTGAAGGGGTGGATAGAAAATGGCGAGTTTCTGCTTTCACAGCCTCAGGATATGATTCCCGGCCCTGTTCAGGGGTAGGGAAAGGACAGGCTCTCCTCAACAAAGGGAGGAGAACCTTGAAGAACGAGGCATTCACTGATCGGGCGTATTCTATTCAAATTCCACGGCAATGGATTATGGGTCCAGCGAACCCATTCCGCCATAAGGTCTTTTTTGCTGTCGCATCTGATTTCTATCGAGCCCCCGGTCCTTATTTGCTGGTACAACCAAGACCTGGCTTAAACCTGTATTTTCAGCAATGTACCAGAAAATAAGGACCTCCGCCACGTGTGGAGGTGCTTTATCCAAGATGTGACAGCAAAAAAGACCTTATGACTCCATTCCTGCCTGGTTTTTTGAAGAGGATACGATCAGGCTTCCAGTTTTCCCAACAATTCGGCAGACACTGCTTTCACACCGGGCCTTCCATCCAGGTCAATGATTTTCGGGACACCGTTGGTTTCGGCGGAAATCTTCTTGAAATAAATGACTCCAGCCATCGTGCCGGTCTTCTCATCGTAATAGATGTTGTGGCGCTGGTCGATAGCGGCTGCATCCTGGTCATCGGACCTGGTCTTCAGATCACCGCCACATACCCTGCACTTGTCTCCATTGGGTTTGATGGCATCAATGAAGATATTGTTGGGGTGATTGTTGTCGTTGACGCACAGCCTTCTACCCATAATACGGTCTTTGGCAATCTGCCTGTCCAGCCCCATTTCGATCACGATATCCAAGGTAATGCCTTCCTTCTTCAGGGCTTTGTCCAGTTCTTCCGCCTGGGTCAGGTTTCGCGGAAAACCATCCAGAAGCCATCCTTCTGCGCAATCGTTGGCTTTCAGACGGTCCAGTATCATGGGAATGGTAATTTTGTCAGGGACCAGCTCTCCCCGGTCTATGTACCCTTTCGCTTCTTTGCCAAGGGCTGTTCCCCGTGAAATATTGTCCCTGAAAATTACGCCTGTTTCAATATGAGGGATTCCGAATTTATCTTTTACAATAGCGCCCTGCGTACCTTTACCGCTGCCATTTGGCCCAAAAAACAGTATCTTCATGTCCGCTCTCCTTAAAAGTGAAGTTTTTATGAAAATATCAAATATTCAAAATGGGGGGCCTTGTCAAGTTTTCTCTTTCTTATCCTGCACGATCAGTTCTTGTAGATCCGTTATGAAGGCATCATGACGCCATTTCGGGACCACGAAAACCCATGGACTCAAGCGTTCATTCTCCTGTGCCGCCCTGACGACCATATCAGGCTGGTTTTCTGGTATCTCTGTTTTGTTGGCGCCGACCTCTTTCCCTTTTTCATCCTTTTTTAATCCGGGTTTTTCCCAGCCTACATCAATTCTTAAGATGCAGGGACCCGTTTCCGAACAGTCCGGATCGGGATATACATGGTAAACCAACCCATCAAAAAGGGTGAAATTGATGCGACCAGGTTTCTTTCCTGGAAGTTGCGCACCCGGCCCCTTAGAGGCCGTATCAACTTCGGATGGCCGCGCGCTCTTCTTGCCAGAGGTTCGAAGTTGAACGTCCTCTATCTGAAATGATGAAAGGGCGCCGGACAGACGATTCCGTAAAGCGGTGTCCACATTCACTCCTGAAGATGGAAAAGTGAGCATATACTCCTCACCCTTTCCGTCCCGTTCAAAAACATATTTGAGTCCTTCGCCATCAGGGCCCTCACAGGAAATTTTCGCGATATCCTCTCCATTTATTTGTACCGGATTCTTGGCCAGCCAGGAGGAATGCCCCGTTTGAAAGGATGTAAAGATTTTATCCACGAGAAAGATGTTTTGACTCCCATCCAACATGACATACTGGCCATCCGAGACTTCGCCCTTTCCTCCTCGTTTTCTGGTTTCTCCAATGAGAATTCCTGCTATTAAATTCCCTTTTTCATTCTTCAAATCTATAAGGGTTCCGCGCCTTGCTTCGGCAGCGGTGGGGTTCATCGGAGAGAGAAGAGCAAGGCGATTTTGAATCTCTCCGGTAGATTCGAAGGAACGACCGATCTTCGCTTCCTTTACCGTATCAACAAGCTCCCTTATCCTGGAAAAATCGGCAGGATACCGGTAACGTGTCTGGACAACCCAGCCTGTACTCCCCTTTACAAGCTCAATGCTCTCCGCCGGATTCCGGATGTGGATGGCAGCAATATCTCCTGCGGAAATCCCCGCAATCATAGGGGTTCCCATTTTTAGAGAAGCCTTCGGACGCGCCTTTTGATAAACAATCAGTGCGCCCGCCGCAAGAACAACAACCAGAATGGCCGACAGGATACCAAAGGTTTTCGCTTTCATCTCTTCTTTAACTTCCTGTGTTTATACATGGCAAAACCTATCCCGATCAAGGAAACCAGAAAGGGCATCAGTAAGATATTGACCCATTTGATCCTGGTTCCCAGATCTTCGATTTCAGAACGAAGGTTTTTTCTCACCTCTTTCAGCTCACGATTGATCTTCTGCTTTTCATCCCTGAACCTGGTGATTTCCGCTTCCTGTTCGGGGCTCACAACAAGTTTCTGGGATGCGCTCTTCTCTTTGTCAAGCTCTCTGAGCTTCTGGTTGGTTTCTTCGATACGCGCCACCAGCTCATTTTCCTTGCTCAACCATTTTTCCTGCGCCTGCTTTCGAAGTTTGAGTACAGCGGTAAAAGGCCGCTCAAATTTCCCCCTGGAGCGCAGTTGGATCAGATCGTCGCTCCCTGTGAGTATTTCAGAAACATTGGCCACAAAATTCAGATTGTCATTGAACATCTCGGAAATGGCAAAGCCTAAGAGATTTCTCTGCTGCATATAAAAATGATTCGCTAACATATCCGCATCAGAAACAATAATAATCGTTGCTTCTTTCGCTCCTTCTTCCGCATGAGGTCTTTTTGTTTTGCTTTTTCCATCGGAAACCGGGGAATTCTCCTCCTTGAACCCTCCCGGAAAAGCGGTTTTAAACTTTCCGCGAATTCGAACCGCTATATTGAACCTTTTTCCAGCGGGAACGAAATCCTTTTTGATGGCTTCAACCCCCATGTAGGCTTTGAAAGCCTGGATGACAGCAGCATTCTCGCTGGATACTACCAGTGGTTCAAACTGGAATCCAGCGCCCTCCACCTGGCTTATCGCCCCGGCGATGGGGAAAAGCATACTCTCCAGACCGGAAGTGACAATATCCTCCTGATTGAAGGAGAAACCCCTTGCGGAAATCATGAGAGGATTTTCCTCCGGTGTGTTGCTTCTTGTCATTACCCGGGTGGGTTGATCAAAATCCGCAATGGCCATTTTCGGATCCATGGAAACGCCCCATGAAGCAAAAAGTCGGGGTAGGGAGGCTCCGGCGGATCCCATGTATTGCTGCGGTCCCTGGCTTCTGTCGGAGACGCACAATGGATCTGCGAAAACAAGGACGTTTCCGCCGGAAAGGACATGCTGATCCACTGCATACCGGAGACCCTCGGAAACCGTTTTCGGGTAGATAATCATGAGGACGTCCACATCCGGGTCTATTTCGGTTGCCGAAGCTTCAATATCCCTCACGTCGTAGGCTTTCTTCAATTCCTCTATGAAAAACCAGGGGCCTTCCGGTTTTTGGCCGGGAAGAGACTGTCTTTCCGCAGCCCCGAAAACCGGCAGATCACTGATAACGCCCACCACTTTTCTTCGGACGGACTGCAGATCCTGAATAATCCTGGTAACATTATATTCCAGCGATTTCTCCTGGCTTGGGTCCAGCCATTCAATGACCTCCTCATGATCTGCCGAAACCAGGACAAGCCCACAATAAATCTTTTCACCCCCGGGCGGCTGAATCGGTTCTATACCATACCTCTCGGCCCATTCCTCTTCATCGGAATCCGGTCTGGGATCATAAAACTCAACCTGGACCTTGTTTTTGCCGGCATGCTCATATTCGGAAAGAAAATCTCTGATCCTTTTCGCGTAAAGCTCAATACCGGCTGGAATGTTCGGGTTGCTCCGGGAAAAAAAGAATTTGATAACCACCGGGTTTTTTATGGAGGCCAGAATGTTTTTGGTCCCTTGAGAAAGAGAATAGACGCGATCCTCGGTGGCGTCCCACCTGATGTTCGCATAAGAGACAAGGATATTCACAAGGATGAGAATGATCAATAAAATGACCAGTCCGGTAACGGACAGGAATGTTTTTTGACGACTGGAACTTCGGTTTTCCCCCATGGTCAGATCTCCTTCAGGATGCCCTGCGATTCTGCAGAATGACGCCGTTTGCAAAGAGCATGAAAAAAATGACCGACAGATAGTAGCAAAGATCTCTCAGATCGATCACTCCCCGTTCAATAGATTCGAAATGGGACATGAAACTGAAACCGGAAACAATATTGACCAGCCAGATCGGCGCCCACCCTGAAAAGAAATCCGTCACCGGGGGCCAGCCGGCCAGAACGAGAAAGAGGCAGATGACAACGGACAGAATAAAGCTGATCACCTGGTTCCGGGTCAGCGACGACGTCATGCATCCCACGCTCAGGTAGGCGCCGGCAAGAAGAAAACTGCCTAAATAGGCCGAGAAGACGGCGCCCGCATCGGGATCGCCCAGATAGACCACGGTCAGGAACATGGGGAAGGTGAGCAGGAGCGCCACCCCGATAAACAACCAGGCGGCAAGAAATTTTCCCAGAATGAGCTGCGTAAGAGATACGGGAAGAGTCAGGATAAGTTCAATGGTGCCCGTACGTCGTTCTTCTGCCCACAGCCGCATTCCCACAGCCGGAACGAGAAAGAGGAAAATCCACGGATGCCAGTCAAAAAAACCTCGCAGGTCCGCCTGGCCCGCTTCATAAAACTGGCTGATCATGAACGTGAAAAACCCGCTCAAAAGCAGAAAGATGACAATAAACACATAGGCGACGGGAGACCCGAAATAGGCGGCGAATTCTCTCTTTAAAATGCCCATGGTGTTCTGGTGAAAATCGCTCATAGGATTTCCCTCTCAGGCGATTGGGCTGTTGTAACCATTCGGAACACCTCATCAAGACGACCTTGCTCCACATAAAAGGTCTCAATGGAATATCCTCTTTCAGACAGGGCGATAAAAGCGGCATCCGGCCTGAAAGCAAAAAAATCTTCGGGAAAGATGCGAATGGTCACATCTGTGGGGCTTTCTTCCACCATATCCACGCGCAAAATGCCGGGAAGCGTCTTGGTATCGGTGATAAGGTCCTTCTCCGAATCCTTTTTAGCGGTAAAGCAGATGGCGCCGTGAACAGGGGATCTTGCCTTGAGACCCATGGGTGTATCATCAGCCACAATTTTGCCCCCGGCAATAATAATCGCCCTGCTGCAGACCTCCTCTACTTCTTCCAGAATATGGGTGGAAAGGATGATCGCCTTATCCCTGGCCATCTCCCTGATCATGGTCCTGACTTCATGTTTCTGGTTGGGGTCGAGCCCATCGGTCGGTTCATCCATGATGAGATACTCGGGATCATGAACGATACTCTGGGCAAAGCATACCCGCTGTTTAAATCCCTTTGAAAGGGTCTGAATAGTCTGAAAACGCACCTCTTTCAGGAAACACTTATCGAGGATTTCCTCAATCCGGTGTTTTTTTATCCGGCCTGACAGACCCCTTATACCGGCTACAAAATCAAGGAATCCCACAACGGTCATATCGGGATAGGCTGGAGCGTTTTCAGGCAGATAACCGATTTTCCTTCTCGCTGCAAGGGAATCCTGAATAATGTCGTTCCCCCCGATGGTTGCCGTACCGGATGTGGGAGGGAAAAAACCGGTGATCATTCGCATGGTTGTTGATTTGCCGGCCCCGTTAGGTCCAAGAAAACCGAGGACGTCCCCCTTTTTCACGGAAAAGGATACATCGTCTACCGCAAGATTTTCACCGAAAGTCTTGGTAAGGCCTTTTGCTTCAATCATGGGTTTACACCATTGCAGTTCTTGCTAAAGGTTTTAGTCTGCTCAATCCCTTTGAACAGAAAAAATATTAATCCGGAATGACTTGCAGTCAAGATAAAAAAAGATTTTTTTTCCAGAAAAGAAAGACAAACGGAATACCCGGCCAAAGCCGCAACCAAAGGCATGAAAATCTTCACACTTCACACTTGATGGTCTCGTAAAAAGTCCCCAAGGCCGTCACTCCCGCGAACGCGGGAGTCCATAAGCGCCTGATGCTCCTGGATTCCCGCGTTCGCGGGAATGACGAAAACGAATAATTTTTGACTTTTTACGGGACCACCAGCCCTCACTCGTCATTCATCATTCTAATCACCCTCCAGTTTGCGGAGGTTTTCCCTGGCAAATTCAATGTCCTGATCCAATTCCAGGGCAAAAGTATAATACCGAATCGCCATCTCCCTGTTGCCCATATCTCTGTAGTTGGAGGCGATGTTGGCATAGTCAATGGCGGATGAAGGATTCAGTTTCAAGACCTCTTGAAAACATTCGATCGCTTTTTCATGCTCCCCCAATTTATAAAAACAGAAGCCCAGGAGGTTGTAAACGTCCGTCCTTTCATCGTCGTGCTGCTCCGCCTTTCGCAACACTTCTATGGCCTTCCTGTACTGTTCAAGCTCCTTGAAACAGACCCCCATGTAAGAGTAAATGCTGGGGATATCCTCTTCTTTGGGTTCAAGCCTGAGAGCCTCGCCTAACTCGTCAAGGGCCTTTCCATGTTCCCGGACAGCAAGATAAACCAATCCTTTATAAAATTTTATGTAATACTTGTCAGGCAGCAACCGGTCCATTTTCTCCAATTGGGCAAGCGCCCATAGGGGATTTTCATTTGTTGAAATAAGCTTGGCCGAGAACATTCCAACGCTCGTTCCTACCGCGCGCTCTCTGAAATAAGCCCCCGGGATTATTGTGTAAAATGCCGGTATTTGAAGTTTCGGATGCATCACGTCGATGAGCAGGACATCCAGGTGGTTTCTTTTCAGCGCCGAAACACAGTTTTCCACCTCCACCCGGATATTGTCGTGAGAGAGATGCGGCAACGACATGATATCGACTGTGGATGCAGGCTGCATGACAAAATCGGCTTCAGACAGCTCCCTGAACTTCGGCAGTCCGCTTGCCACATAATTGGCTCCCGAATTAAAATCCCCCGCTAACTGTGCGACCTCTGTAAGGGCTCTGCTCAATGCCTTCTGGGGATCGGGGGTGGTCCCCGCAGTCCAGACTATTTCGCTTTTTCCCGGAAGGGTCGATGGATCATATCCCAGAACACCCACAGAGGGAATTCCCGTGTTCAATGAAAAATCCGAAATAAACAGTTTCACCCCCGCTTTTCGGTATTTCCCCAACATCGCAAGGACAAGGGGATCGGTTACGGAATCCGGATTGATCGCGGGCGTCTTCATTTTCCCCCTGCTCACAATGGAAGAGACATGTCTTTCAACCAGTTCGCAGATTCCCTGACTGATCGCCTCTTCCACACAGTTGCCGGCGGAAGGGCCGTTGAACTCGTTGATGGCAAAGAACCAGTCAAAGGGGATAAGAACCTCTTTTTCCTTCGTCAGGTTATACCCCCTGGTCCATTTGAGCGGGAGTTCGGAAAAAATCCGGAGGCTCCGTTCCAGTTCGTCGGAACTGTCGTGGACGGATTTTGCGATAGCCTCAAACGGAATGGCTTCCTCCTTGAGATTTGCCTGTTTTTCCACAAAGAAATTTCCGGGTGTTTTGGAAAAACTGAAAAAACTGAATCTTTCCGCAAGTTCCATGACAGCGCTGGCTTCGGCCTGTGCAGGGGTTCCGCCTTTTCCCATCTGTTTCTTTGTGCCGATCATCTGCTCCGCATCACGCCCGCAAACGCTGAAATAAACCGGGATATCAAGACGGCCGTTATCGATTCTCACGGTTTTTTCCAGGATATCCGTATCCACTTTCCGCAGCCTTTCTTTGAAACGCTCAACCGTTTCTTCCGGCGTAACAATTTTGTCCTGATCCAGCGTATATCCCTTGAATGCATCCTTTAAAACGATTCTTTTGCTCAAGAGTAGGCTCCTTAGGTTTTGCTTGACTGTCTGACGGGTCTCTGCAAATATGTCCATTTGTGCGAACAGGGTACTGGTTTTCCATTTTTCATCCGGAAGGACGCAGAATCCCTGACGTGGTAATCCTATATCAAAAAACTATAGAATGAATCAATGAACTTTTTTTCATCCTTATACAATAAAATCCCCATGTGAGAGCGGTGTCTCGCCGCGATGATCGAGGTTGCAAGCCTCTCACACAGGAAAAGAACTTGCTTTTTACCCCATTCGTGTGATTCGTGGTTGAAAACGCGTTTGCATGGCGAATAATATGGATTCAAATAATAACGGCTGAGCCACTCAACAAGGGCTGAAGTAAAAGGGAAAAAATGTGAAATCGGAAGATGTTTACAAGAAACATATTTACTGGCTGAAAGCAAGCCAGGAGGCCCGGCTCAGAGAAGAGCTTTTGCCGCAGAACATAAAGCTGAAAAAAGCAAAAGGAATTGTATGCGCCCCGCTGGACCGGATCAATAAAATTGCCAGTGTCTCCCCGATAGTATGGAACTCAACCTGCGCCAGGCAGGGAAGCTGGTACAGGCAGTCGGAAAGAAACGGGCAGTTCCTGATCGTCAGTTCGTTCGAGCTGAAGGGGCATGAAAAGGACAGATCCGCCATTATCACTGAGACGACCTTTGACCCCCCCAAACTGGCTACAAAAGAAGATACGGAAGAACTTTTTCAAGATGAGAAACTCAGGGAGAGGATGCCGGAAGCATGGAAAAAAGTACAGGAAATGGAAAAACGAATCTACCTGAGATGGGCACGAAGGCTGGGAGCAGAGCCCTCCGACTATGAGGCACTCTATCATTCCCATACAGCCAACCATGCAAACTTTATTCATCCCCGTTTTTTCATAGAGGACAGCCACGGCCTGATCCCCTACTCCATTAACCGTACCGCGTGGCTCTGTTCGTGCTGCGTGGAACTGTTTCAGGTGCTGGGCGGCGAATACCATAAAAAACTGGTGGCGCCCTGCCCCGGAGCAACGATCTTTGCCCGTTTAAAACCGGACAAATATCTCCTTGTGGAGAACACCGAAGAGGTCAAACAGCCTTGATCATCGTTCCTACCACATGTAGGGAACGAACGGGAGGCCAACCATTCGTGTAATTCGTGGTCAAAAAGTGTTATGATGATAAAGTGATGGAAAGGAGAAGCAGCAACCATGCATTTCAAACGAAATATCCTGTGCATCGGGGCCGGGTACGTGGGTGGCCCTACCATGGCGATGATTGCCCACAAATGTCCTCAGTACAAGGTCACCGTGGTCGACATCAACCCGGATCGCATTGCCGGGTGGAACTCCGACGATCTCCCCATTTATGAGCCTGGACTCACTGAAATTGTGCAAAGCGCCAGAGGCCGGAACCTCTTTTTCTCCACTGACATCGAAGCAGGCATCCGGGAATCTGAAATTATTTTCGTGAGCGTGAATACGCCTACCAAGACATTTGGAGCCGGGGCGGGTATGGCCTCGGACCTCCAGTATTGGGAGAAGACCGCCCGGCAGATCCGGCATAACGCCTGTTCGGACAAAATTATCATTGAAAAAAGCACGCTTCCGGTGAAAACCGCCCAGGCCATGAAAAGAATTTTGACCTGTAAAGGCAATGATATCCAGTTTCATGTCCTTTCCAATCCGGAATTCTTAGCGGAAGGCACCGCCATCCGGGACCTGGAAGATCCTGACCGGGTACTCATCGGATCCAATGAGACGCCGGGTGGGATAAAGGCACGGGAAACCCTGGTGGAAATCTACGCCAACTGGGTCCCTGAAGAAAAAATCCTCACCTCCAACATCTGGAGCAGTGAACTCTCCAAACTCGTGGCAAACGCCTTTCTGGCCCAGAGGATATCCTCCATCAACGCCATATCCGCACTGTGCGAAAAAACAGACGCGGAAATATCGGAGGTGGCAAGGGCCGTGGGCATGGACAGCCGTGTCGGGAACCGGTTTCTGAACGCGAGTGTGGGTTTTGGAGGGTCCTGTTTCAAAAAGGATATCTTAAACCTGGTTTACCTTTGCAGATGCTACGGCTTGAAGGAGGTGGCCGATTACTGGGAAGGGGTTGTCCGGATCAACGAATACCAGAAAGAACGCTTCGTGCTGAACATGCTCAACACCATGTTCAACAGCCTGGCCGGCAAAAGGATATGCCTCTTTGGTTTCGCTTTCAAGGCGGATACCGGGGATACCAGGGAGAGCCCTGCCATTTTCGTTTCCAGGCGGCTGATAGAAGAGAGGGCTAAACTGGTGATTACCGACCCCAAAGCCCTTGGGAATGCGGCCATGGACCTGCAGGATGTGTTGGAATGGATCACATTCGAGGAAGATCCTTACAGGGCGGCGATCGATTGCGATGCCATTGCCGTCATGACGGAGTGGAATCTGTACAAGGATCTCGATTATGAAAGGATTTTCCGTTTCATGAACAAACCGGCTTTTATTTTCGACGGCAGAAACGTTCTGGACCATAAGGGCTTGTTCCATATCGGTTTCAATGTTTTTCCCATTGGAAAGCCTCCATTAACCCACTTCTGAGGTCTATAAGGAGAGAAAGAAAAGATGGTTCAAAACCAGAAACGTATCCTCGTTACCGGCGGCGCCGGATTCTTAGGGTCCCACCTGTGCGATCGTCTTGTGGATCAGGGGCATGACGTCCTGTGCCTGGACAATTTTTTTACGGGAACCAAGAGCAATGTAATCCACTTGCTTGGCAGAAAGAACTTCGAACTGATCCGGCATGATCTGGTGCACCCCATATTTTTGGAGGTGGATGAAATCTATAATTTAGCCTGCCCCGCCTCGCCCGTGCATTACCAGTACAATCCCGTCAAGACGGTAAAGACCAATGTGGTGGGCGCCATAAACATGCTTGGGCTTGCCAAAAGAGTCAAGGCAAAGATCCTTCAGGCCTCCACAAGTGAAGTCTATGGAGACCCCGCCGTGCATCCCCAGACCGAAGATTACAGGGGAAACGTAAACACCATCGGGCTCAGATCCTGCTACGATGAAGGAAAGAGGTGTGCGGAAACCCTTTTTTTCGATTATCACCGACAGAATAAGGTGAATATCCGCGTCGTCCGGATTTTCAACACCTATGGACCGAGAATGCACCCGAACGACGGCAGGGTGGTCAGCAATTTCATCGTGCAGGCCCTGCAGAACCGGGAAATTACCATCTACGGAGACGGGACCCAGACCCGTTCCTTCTGCTTTGTGGACGATCTCGTCGAAGGCCTTTTACGGATGATGAACGGAGATGACCGTTTCACCGGTCCCGTAAATCTTGGGAATCCAGGAGAGTTCACCATGGTTGCGCTTGCTGAAAAGATCGTGGGACTGACAGGAAGCAGGTCTCAGATCATTTTTCAACCCCTTCCCCAGGATGACCCCCGCCAACGCAAACCTGATATTTCCTTAGCCAGGAAGCATCTTGACTGGGAACCGGAAACGGACCTGGAGGCCGGGTTGAAAAAAACCATCAGCTATTTCAACGAATTGTTGAATTAAATGGCGTCCTTCATTTGGCAGTTTACAATTTCGTCATTCCGGGCATGGCCGTCGTCTTTTTGGCGGCCATGACCCGGAATCCACGAGTTTGTGCAACAAGCTGGATTCCCGCGTTCGCGGGAATGACGTGAACCGGATCGTGCAAGTCCCGCCAACGGCGGGATTCATGGCAAAAAGTGTAGACCACTTCTTGTCTGTTATGAAGGATGCCAACTAAATCGAATTTTTTTGCAAACATGAGCGTTCTATGGTAGGAATGAGTAGATGAAAGCAAAAGGCTGGGACGATCATTATGCCCGCCGGGCCAGGGATGAGAAATGGCTTGCCAGGTCGGTCTATAAACTTCAGGAAATGGATGAACGATTCAAATTGATTCGACGGGGAGATCATCTTCTTGATTTGGGCTGTTATCCAGGTTCCTGGTCCCAGTACGGGGTCAGGAAGGTGGGACTGGAAGGCGACGTAATTGGAATCGACCTGAAAAGGCCGGATCGTTTTTCTTCCAGAAATTACCGTTTCCTGGAGGGCAATGTCCTGGAAATGGACCTGGAACAGATCACCGGGGAAGTGCGCCCGAGGGATCTTGTCATGAGCGATATGGCCCCGGCCACTACGGGTATAGCCGCTACGGACACCAGTCGGTCCATGAGACTGGCCGGACGGGCATTTGAAATAGCTTGTGCTGTACTGAAAACAGGGGGCAGTTTCCTGTGTAAAATCTTCGAAGGGGAAGAAATCAAGACATTTCGTTCCGAGATCGGGAATCATTTTCAAAAGATTCAAACCATCAGGCCAAAAGCTGTTCGAAAAGGGAGTCGGGAAATTTATATTGTGGGGTTGTCATTTCATGCTTAAAATGTACCCGTTTCCCGTTTCAGGGGGTAAGAACGTCGCAACACGGCATCATCCACAGGCAGGGGTCTAAGGTTTCAAGTTATTATCAGGCAGGAGGGCAATAGCATGTCAGGGCATTCAAAATGGAGCTCTATCAAGCACAAAAAGGGCGCCGCAGATGCAAAACGCGGAAAAATTTTCACAAAACTGATTAAAGAAATCACGGTAGCCGCCCGCATGGGAGGAGGCGATCCGGATGGAAATCCACGCCTCAGAGCAGCAATATTAGCTGCAAAGGCGGAAAATATGCCCAAGGAAAACATTGACAGGGGCGTAAAAAAGGGTACAGGGGAACTGGAAGGAGTTAACTACGAGGAGGCGACCTATGAAGGATATGGTCCGGGTGGAGTCGCCGTTCTCCTGGATTGCCTCACGGATAATAAAAACAGGACAGTGGCGGACGTAAAGCACATTTTTGAACGCAATGGGGGAAACCTGGGGGAACCGGGCTGCGTAGCCTGGATATTTAAACAAAAAGGGTTGATCGTGTTGGACAAGGAAAAAATGGATGAGGAAAAACTCTTCAACGTGGCCCTGGAGGCAGGCGCGGAAGATGTTAAGGAGGTGGATGATGAATTCGAGGTCATCACGGATCCTTCTGATTTCGAATCTGTCAGAGAGGCCATAGAAGGCGCCGGTATTCCCTATACCATGGCGGAAGTGACCAAAATCCCGCAAAACATGACCAAAGTGGAAGGCAAAAAGGCTCAGCAAATGGTCAACCTGATGCAGACGCTTGAAGACCACGATGATGTAAGCCACTTGTATGCCAATTGTGATATCCCGGACGATATAATAGAGGCCATGGGCTGATGCTGGTGCTGGGGGTCGATCCCGGCTCAAGGGTGACCGGTTTCGGGCTGGTTGAGAAAAAAAACAATGAGATCATCCATGTCCATTCCGGACTGATAAGACCTCCCGGCAAAAGCCCTTTCTACAAGAGAATTCATAAGATTTTTGAATCGATGATCGAAATTATGGAGCATTACCAGCCCCATCAGATGGCCATCGAGGATATGTTTTATGCCAAGAACGCCCAGAGTTCACTCAAACTGGGTCATGCAAGGGGAGCGGCTCTCATTGCCGCTGTCCAGTGCGGAATCCCTATCTTTGAGTATTCCCCTTTAGAAATCAAAAAATCGGTTGTGGGATACGGAAGGGCCGACAAAGAGCAGGTGCAGTCCATGGTCAAGATCATTCTCAGGATGGACACAGTCCTGTCCCTGGATACATCCGACGCCCTTGCAACGGCCATTTGTCACGTAAACTGGTCAAGATTTGAGTCGGTGGAAAAATGATTGCACAATTAGACGGGGAGTTAGCCATAAAAACAACCCAGACGGTTATCATCGATGTTGCAGGCGTTGGGTTCGAGGTTTTCATCCCACTGTCGACCTTTTATGCACTCCCTGAATTGCACGACAGGGTAAAGCTCCACATATATACCCATATCAGGACAGACATCCTCACCCTTTTCGGGTTCCATACCGCGCTGGAGAAAGAGCTGTTCCTGATGCTCATCTCCGTTTCAGGGATAGGCCCCAAACTGGCGCTGAACGTCCTTTCGGGAATAGGCCCGCAGGATCTGCTCCAGGCCATAGCTGGAAGGGACGCAGCCAGGCTTCAGGCCATCCCCGGAGTGGGAAAGAAAACCTCCGAGAGAATCGCTCTCGAATTGAAAGACCGGGCCTTTAAAGCCTTAGGCGGCCTGGAAATAACGCCCGGCCTCATCATCGAAGAGGAAGACAAACATATGATGGAAGATGCTGTTTCCGCACTTGTAAACCTGGGATACACCCCCAAAGCAGCCAAACCGGCCATTGAAAAAGCGCGGTTCAAGGCTGGAGAAATGACGATTGAGACCTTGATCAGAGAAGCGCTGAAGCTTCTGGCCTGACGGGAAACAATACGGGAAACAATGATGAATGATGAATGATGAATTATGAATGAAGGTATGGACGATAGAATCATAGACCCGGAACCCCAGCCGGATGAAATCCCCTCAGAGATCAGCCTGAGACCCCATTCGCTGGATGAATATATCGGCCAGACGGAGCTGAAGAGGAACCTCCGGATCTTTATCGAAGCCGCCAGAGGGAGATCCGAGGCCTTGGATCACGTCCTTTTTCATGGCAGTCCCGGCTTGGGCAAGACTTCTTTAGCTAACATTATCGCGAGAGAGCTGCAGGTAAACATAAAAAGCACATCAGGGCCTGTCATTGAAAAATCCGGGGATCTTGCCGCGATTCTCACAAGTCTTCAACCGAAGGATGTCCTTTTTATTGACGAGATTCACCGTCTCAACCACGTGGTGGAAGAGATCCTTTATCCGGCCATGGAAGATTATGCGCTGGATATCATTATTGGGCAGGGACCCTCGGCAAAAACCATGAAAATCCCGCTGCCCCCTTTCACGCTGGTCGGTGCGACAACGAGGGCAGGACTTTTGACCCCCCCCTTGAGAGACCGATTCGGAGTTATTCTCCGGGTTGAATTCTACAGCCCGGAAGAACTTTACGAAATCGTTACCCGCTCTGCAATGCTCCTCAAGATACCCACAAAAAAGGGGGGGGCTCTTGAAATTGCCGGAAGGGCCCGCGGAACACCCAGGATTGCGAACAGACTGTTGCGGAGAGTGAGGGATTTCGCCCAGGTCGAGGCCGATGGCGTCATCACGGCCGAAGTGGCAAACCAGGCGCTTAATATGCTGGAGGTCGACCATAAGGGGCTGGATAAGATGGATCGTAACATCCTTCAAACCATCATTCTGAAATTTGATGGTGGTCCTATCGGCTTGAGCAGTCTGTCTGCAGCCGTAGGAGAAGAAAAAGATACCATTGAAGATGTTTATGAGCCGTTCCTGATTCAAAATGGTTTCCTTAAGAGAACATCTCAGGGAAGGGTTGCCACGAGGCTGGCCTGCCTTCACCTGGGAATAGAAATAAGAGAAGGAAAAGGTCCGGTACAGGCAGAATTATTCTCAAACACCTTTAAATAGTTGAGTTGTTGAGTTGGAAGAAATGACCATTTAACCAATAACCTACTCAACCACTCAACCATATCAGAAGGAAGGGAGAGGGAAAACGTTTGGAATTTCAAAGCATAAAAGGTTTTAAAGATATTCTGCCTGGGGAATCTACAATCTGGCAACAGCTCGAGGCGGAGGCGAGAAAAAAGTTCTCCACCTTTGGATTTGAGGAAATAAAAACGCCCATCGTTGAACGGACCGAACTTTTCAGCCGCGGCATCGGCCAGGAAACGGATATTGTATCCAAGGAGATGTACTCTTTTGCAGACAGCAAAGGACGGGGGCTCACACTCAGGCCGGAGGCGACCGCTTCCGTGGTCAGGGCCTACATTCAGAACAGGCTTTACCAGGCCTTTCCTGTCCAGAAGCTCTATAGCATCGGCCCCATGTTCAGGCACGAGCGCCCCCAGAAAGGGAGGTTCCGGCAGTTTCACCAGATCAACGCCGAGCTGTTCGGGGATGCCGGACCCAAGAGCGATGCGGAAATCATTCTCATGGCTGTCTACCTGCTTGAAGATCTGCCCCTGGGCGATCTCAGTCTGCGTATCAACTCCCTGGGGTGTCCTGAATGCCGACCGGCATTCAAAGAAAAACTCCAGGCAACCCTGCAGGAAAAAACAGACCGCCTTTGCGTGGATTGCACCAAGAGACTGGGTTTTAACCCCTTGCGAATATTTGACTGCAAATTGGATTCGTGCAAAGAGGTCGTTTCGGACGCGCCGGTTATCGTTGATTTCCTCTGCCGGGGATGCAACGAACATTTTCATCGCCTGCAGGAATATCTTAATGATTATGGAATCACCTATATTCTGAACAGCAAGCTTGTCAGAGGACTGGACTACTATAACAAGACCACCTTTGAAATCCAGACAGAGCTCCTTGGCGCACAGAATGCGGTGGCAGGCGGCGGAAGGTACGATGGTCTCATTAAGCTGCTTGGAGGACCTGACCATGCGGCCATCGGCTTTGCCATGGGCATGGAAAGAATTATAGCCTTGATCGAAATGAGCAAAACCCGCGAAGAAAAAAACCCCGACCTCTTCATTGCCGCCATTGGAGACGCTGCGGACCGGGCCTCATTCATCTGGGCCGGCAAACTGAGAAAATCAGGCCTCTGGGTCGAGTGGGATTACGGCTCGCATGGCCTTAAATCACAAATGAAAAAGGCAGGCCGACTCCAGGCCCGAAAGGTACTGATTGTGGGCGATGACGAAATGAAATCGGGAAAGGGCATCTTGAGGGATATGGCCGGCAAGGACCAGATGGTACTGGACCTTGGAAATATTGTGCCTGCCTTGGAGGATATTTTAAAGAATGGATGAGCACGGAAAAGAACCAATCGATACCCTTGGGGACTGGAAGCGCACCCATGATTGCGGGGTACTGCGGAAAGAGAACGTAGACGATGCAGTTATTCTCATGGGATGGGTCAACAGCAGGAGAGATCTTGGCAACCTTGTTTTTATAGACCTGCGCGACAGGGGAGGGATTACCCAGGTGGTCTTCGATCCGCAGGGCAGCCCGGAAGCCCATGAAAGGGCACATATTCTCAGAAATGAATGGGTC
>DUZB01000004.1 GCA_013349725.1 Deltaproteobacteria bacterium
GCTNCAGGCCATCTCCGGCCAATCCTCAATCGCAAAATCCTGAACGTGGTCCTACCACGATTGCGGTTTTGCTCAATCGGATCGACCAAATATGGCCCAAATCCGTGCGCGAATTCCAACGAGTTGTTCCTTTTCAGACCCTAACCGAGTACAAAAAGTGTTTGCATGATCCCTCAAATAGCTATATTTGTAATATATGAAGTGAAAAAGGGCAAGTAAATTTTAGGTCCAACCTTGCTGGCGAGGAGTTTTTATGGAATGGGAATGGGTGTTATATTTTTTTGGGGCATATGTGTTGGGATCGATTCCATTTGGCCAGATTATTAGCAGAAAAGTCGCAAGTATTGATATTACTACGCGGGGAAGTGGAAATATCGGCGCGACAAATGTGGCTAGGGAGCTTGGGATGAAATGGGGTATCGTTACACTCTTGCTTGATATGCTAAAAGGGCTTGTCCCGGTAATCGTTTCCATGAAGCATGGGGCAGAAGGGGGAAGTTTTAGCTTTATAGGGCCGTACCTTGTGGGGCTCTGTGCCTTGATGGGACATCAATTCTCTTGTTTCAGGAGGTTTAATGGAGGAAAAGGGGTGGCAACGGCTCTGGGGGTTTATCTTGGCCTATCGCCGTTATCCACTGTTCTGGCGTTAATTCTATTCGTGCTCATCGTAGCGAAATGGAGTTTTGTCTCTCTGGCTTCAATGGTTGCTGCCCTCAGTATACCCATATTACTTTTTACTTTTGGGGCGTCCGGGGCTTCCATCATCGTTTCTGCCATTATGGCGTTGCTCATATGCTTGAAACATCATGAAAATATCGGGAGACTCATGAAAGGAGAGGAAAGGAAATGGAAAGATCGAAAGATCACCCAATGAGTTCAAGCAACCGGTCCAATTCATCGTCCGAATAGAAATGGACGACAATCTTCCCCGTTTTGCCACGCTTAGTAATTTCCACCTTGGTTCCAAGGGATTTTTTCAGATTGTCCGCCAGCGACTGGATATAATAGTCGAATTCCGGGTTCTCATGTTTCTTTTTTGCAGGTTCGCGCAATCTTTTTGCAAGAGCCTCTGACTGACGCACAGAAAGCTCTTTCTTAAGAATCCAATCCCGAACGAATTTTTGTTGTGCAGTGTCCTTTATGCCGGCCAAAAGGCGTGCATGGCCCATGCTGAGTGTTCCAGCGATGACATCGTTTTGAATAGAGGGGGGGAGATTTAATAGTCTGAGGGAATTGGTTATGGAAGAGCGATCCTTGCCGAGTCGTTTCGCAAGGGACTCCTGGGTAATTCCCGTTTGTTCCAGCAGCTTGCTGTAGGCGACAGCTTCCTCCATCGGATTTAAATCTTTACGGTGAATATTTTCTATAAGCGCGAGCTCGAGCGATTCGGTAGGGGTCGTTTCCTTGACGACCACAGGAACTCTTTTGAGACCTGCCTGTTGGGCTGCTCTCCATCGCCGTTCGCCGGCAATAAGCTGGTAACCAGTGCTTTTTCTTGTTACGAGCAAGGGGGTAATGATTCCCTTTTCCTGTACAGAAGCAACTAATTCACGAAGCTCATCAGGAAGAAATTGCTGCCTGGGTTGATCCGGGTTCGGTTCAATAGCGTCAACAGGGCACTGAAAATAACTGGTCTCTTTTTCATCAAGATCCTGCATATCTGGAATTAGGGCAGAGAGACCTTTCCCAAGGGCATTTCTTTTTGGCATCATCACTGTTCCTTTTCAATCAGTTCTTTTGCGAGGGATAAGTAACTTTGAGCTCCTGCTGAACGTATGTCGTAGAGGATAACAGGCTTTCCGTGGCTTGGAGCTTCACTCAGGCGAACATTTCGCGGGATCACGGTTCGGAATACACGGTTTTTAAAAAGGGATCGAGCCTCGTTGGCTACCTGTGTTGATAGGTTGTTACGTTTGTCGTACATAGTGAGAACAATATCGGCAATGCGAAGTGTGGGGTTGAGGCTTTTCTTGACGGCCTGTGCTGTTCTGAGAAGCTGCGACAATCCTTCGAGGGCATAATATTCACACTGAACGGGAATGAGTATGGATTCTGCGGCGGTAAGGGCATTTACCGTAAGGAAACCCAGGGAAGGTGGACAGTCAATGAAGATGTAGTCAAAACGTTCTTTCAGAGACGTAAGGGCTTTTCGAAGAAGAAATTCGCGGGCCGGCAATGACGCGATTTCCACATCGGCGCCGATAAGGTTCCTGGTAGCGCCCAGAACATGGAGCCTGGGGAGAGCTGTCTGAACCACTGCTTTTTCAAACGGAATTCCTTCGAGTAAGAAATCATAGAGGCCATAGGCCAAGGAATCGGGACGAATGCCTAATCCGGTGGTTGCGTTGCCCTGTGGGTCAGAGTCAATGAGAAGGCAATCTTTGTCGCCTGCGGCGATAGATGCTGATAAATTGACAGCAGTAGTGGTTTTTCCTACGCCGCCTTTCTGATTGGAGATGGATATGATATGCCCCATAGAAATAAGATATCTCACATTGGTTGGATGGATTGAGTGGGAAGTTAAAAAAAGTTGCAAGCTGTCTTTCACTCAGGTACAATACTGATAGCATACTATGCGAGGATGATAAAGAGAAAACAATGTTTCACGTGAAACATTGTTTTGAATGGCAGGTCATGTAGAAATCCTTAAAAGAAGATGATGATAGACCTTCACATCTCCTTTCCATCCAGAATCTTTTATGTGCTTATAACAAGCTGATTTATATGATTTTATTGGATGATTTCTGATGGTTAAGAAAAAAAATAGAGATATAGAGAAGGGTCAGTCGAAATGAAAAGCAGGGCTTTCATGATCTTTTGTGTGTTGTTGTTTTTCGCGCCTGTGAGCATATATGGGGAGTGTGTTAAAGGTGACTGCAGGGATGGGCTTGGCGTTTTTGTCTTGCGAGAAGGCTATAGATATGCAGGCCAATTCAAAGATGGCAGATTTCATGGGTATGGAACCCTGGCGCACAATAATGGTGGAAAATATGTGGGGGGGTGGAAAAAGGGTCAGTACAATGGGCAGGGGACTTTAATCCTTCCGAGCGGTGGAAAATATGTGGGGGGATGGAAAGACAGCCTTCCGATCGGGAAAGGAGCGTGGCTTGCTCCGGGAGGGAAAAACTACCCCAACACCGAACAAGTTCCGTCTCAGCGTGACGAACTTATGCAATCGGCGTTCACAAATACGATCGAAGTTATCATTTCCGCTCCGTTTTAGGCAGGATGGAATCGTTTTTGTGTTGAATGAGTTCTTGGTACAAACTCGCAGTTCTTTCGGCAGTTTGTTCTATTCGAAAAAACTCATTAAATCGCAGTTTTCCAGCGTTTCCGAGAGTTTTTCTCATTTCCGGTTTATCGCACAGGAGCTGTAATGCTGTGGATAAGTCGTCGGCATCACCAGGAACTACGTGAAGCCCTGTTTTTTCGTGGCATACAATCCAACCCATTCCGGAACCAGGCACATTGCTCACTATGACCGGTTTGGAAAAGGTCATGGCCTCCAGCAAAACCAGCCCAAACGCCTCGGTTCGTTCTATGGAAGGCAGACAGAGTACATCACATGTGGCAAGGAGGGCCGTTAGTTTTTCATCGGATACAAATCCAACCAGTTCCACCCTTTCGTTCAGACCCCATGTTCTCACCATGTTGTCCAGCCTATCCCTTAGGTCCCCCTTTCCAATAATAAGCGTATGCGTTTCCGGAAGTTTGGTCGCGGCTTTTATGAGAATCTCATGGCCCTTGTAATAGGTCAGCCTTCCGATTGAAAGCACTCTCATTTTTCCAGGTCGCCAAATTGTTTCTGCCCATTTTAACAAATTGGCGCCCGGCTTTTCAAACCTTTTTTCATCCAGCCCAAGGGGAATTACGCGGCATTTTCCCTGCCATTTTGAGAGAGCTGCACTGGATGAAAGGTATGGAGGTGTTGCCACAATGATCTGTTTGGCTTTTCCAAGGAGATACTGTTCAAACGGTCTGTAAGCCGCACTTAAACGAAAGTTGATTTCAGAAAAAATAACGTCGGATTGCCATTGCAGAATCCATGGGATTTTCCTTGTTCTGGAAAATAGTATAGCACAGAATGCAGAAATATTGGGAAGGTGCATGTGAAGAATATGAGGTTTAAAATCCGCTATTATTCGAAGAAGATATATGGGGAACACGGGACTGACCGGTGCAAATAAGAGATTACCGTAGGATGGCGCCCTAAAAATCCTGTTTTCCTCATCTTTCGTATAAGTGCATCTTCTCCCGAATTCGTGCCCGTGAACCAATGCCGCAGTGGTGATGCCACATCTTTCCAGGGCTGGTAGTAGGTCGCCGATAAAATTTTCCATCCCTCCCACGAAGGGGGGATAAAATTTGCCGATGTGTAATACGCGTAGTAAGGATTGAGAATTCATCATGGGATACAATTAATCTGCTTTGAAATTTTCCGGATCGCTAATTTTGCAGTTGCCCTTCAAAATGTCGAACTCCATTTTCAAAAGTCCAACTTCCTGAATCAGAATCTTATTTTGATCCGTTATCTTTGAAATGATCACGGAGAGATGAATCAATATGGAAATAATGGCGATAATAAGGATAAGAAATATGGCGGCAGGAGCATAGGCGATTCCGAGAATGCGTGCGATGACTTCAAGACTGCCCCGCCAGACGGAAAGAACAAAAAATACGATTCCGAAAAAGAGCCAGAGAATAGAAAATTCCTCTTTTATTTTTCTGTTCCGAATCAGCAGGATCATCAGTACAATAAAGATAATGCTCCCTAAAATGGAGATATATTGAATGGTTGATGCATCAAAATTTGTCAACATGGTCATCTACCCCTATCCAATCCTGGTTCGCAATGCGCTTACCAGGACCGCCAGCAAGACTTTTATCATGTAATATCCCGATTTCATGCCTGTTATGGAAGACTTTCCTTCTTTTCTTTGCTGCATGCACACAGAAACTTCTTTTAACCTGAAACCATTTCTGCCAAGCAGCAGTACCGCTTCCGGTTCCGGATAGTCTGAAGGGTAATGATCCGCTAAAAAATGAATAGCTTCTCTGCGATACGCTCTGAATCCGGACGTGTTATCGGTAATTTTCTGCTTGATGAGGAGAGAATTCAGTATTTCAAAAATTTTGATTCCACCACGGCGCAACAATGTAGATTGGAAACCCGCGGTTTTCGCACGGAATCGTGATCCAATGGTTACATCTGCATCATTTTTCAAAATAGGCTCCAGTAATGCTTTAATCTCTGAAGCAAGATGCTGCCCATCCCCGTCAAATTGGAAGGCAACGTCATAGCCGTTTCTGCCGGCATACTTGAACCCGGCCTGTACCGCACCCCCAATACCGATATTGCAGGGTAGATTCACAATAAAGGCTTCTCCAGTAGATTTGGCGACAGAGCCGGTGTTGTCAGTTGAACCATCGTTGACCACAAGAATATCAATGGAGGGATCGCTGTTCTTTATGGACCCAATCACATGGGCAATACTCTTTTCTTCGTTATAACTTGGAACAATTGCGAGAATTCTTCTTGGCTTTACCATCGTAAAAATCCCGGGATAAAAATTAAAACTCTCAAAAACAGCAATGTTCCTGTCTGGCTTGCACCCATATGTTGGTTGAATTCAGCCAATGCTGAGCAGATGTGGCCATTTCGATTCCGACTTGACATACTACCATCTTTTCCTGAGAACTGCCTCCACTGAAATGGGTTCGCCTTCTATCGAACTATAGGTCCCCGGAATTTCATAGTGGTTGTTGGTCAGGTTTTTGATGGTTATCTGAAGATCAAGACCCGGAATGACAATATTATTAAAAGTAGCGGCCATATCAAGGAGCCACGCGCCGGAAATCGAAGTAAAGCTGTCTGCCCGGGGATAAATGAGTTGCGTGGAAGAATGGTATCCAAGCCGGGCAAAAAGGGTCACATTGTCTATTGGCCGCCAGGTTCCCATCAGATTAAACAGACTTTTCGGGCCGGTATTGAATGGGAAGTTCAGTTGCTCGTAGTGGGGCTGAGGATCCCAATATTTGACGTAGTTGTAGGTTTCATCAGGGCCACTGTTGTTTAAAAGGGTAAGATTGGCGGAAAAGTTCAATTGTTTCATGGGAAAAACATTTCCCATCAGCTCAACACCGTAAATCTTCTGATGGTTTGGTTCTGAAAGGCCGGCATAAGGGTCTTCCATTAAGTGGTTCTCAATCTGACTGGTGAATCCGCCAACGGTCAAATTGGCCTTTTCGGTTGGTTTCCAGGAAACCTGAAGATTTAACGTTTCGATCTCTTCAAGTTCCGGTTCTTGGCCATCGACGAGTTGTTTTGCATAGGGAGTTCTATAAGCTGTTCCGTACAACAATTTGCATACCCATTCCGAGCGCGGATTCCATACAACGCCCGCATTGTAGCTCAAAGCGTCCTTATACTGGTCGTGGTTATCATTTCTCAAACCGAACAGAAGATCAAAATCGCCTATTTTGTGGGTGTACTGGCCGAACAAAGACCAAAGCCGGGCGTCATAGCTTTCCAGACTGTAACGAGGCAAAAAGACTGTGTCTTGCTGAGCAACGTAATCTGGAAAATAACTTTCCCATAGTGGGGCATTTTTCACATCGGTTTTCCTGTAAGCCATCCCCCCTGTAAAAATTCCTTTTCCTGTAAAAAAGGAGCGGTTGTATATGAGTTCACCATAAAGGGAACTTTCTTTCTGATCGAAAGTCCGGTCAATAATCTCATATTCAGAATTCTGCCAGTTATAGTATCCGGTAAATCGCAGGCCTGAAAAAGCATCGAGATCCCTGTTGGCTTCAAGTTTAACATATCCGAACGGTCCGCCCCTGCTTTCCTGCCATGTGAGGTCCTGTTGAGAACTGCTTTCAGACGGTCCTGTAATGGCATAAGGTTTTTTGTAATCCGATATCAGGCCTGACAATGAAAACCAGTCCTTGAACGCAAACCGGCCCGATGCCTCAGCGTAGCGAGATCTGCCCGGTTGTCCTTCCCCGAAACGATCCTCATAAGGATATGCATTTTTTCCATTATCTCCCCAGAATTTCACAATGTTACAGGTTGTGTTGTCTTCCTCGCCGCTCCGACCGCGCACTGACAGAAAAAGGTCCCAATCTCCACTGTCATGGCCCATATTGGCATACAGGGCGGTCTGGTTTCCCAGCGCTCCATAAAGCACACCGGTCTCGACGCCGTCAAGATCCTTTCCTGTCATGGGAACTACGTTTACAATGCCTGCAAAGGCATCAGGACCCCAGAGAACTGACCCGGGCCCTCTTATTACTTCGATTCGCTTAACAGATACCAAGGAAAGTTCGTGATCAAGGGGTTGCAGGGATTTTGTAACATCCGAACCCATGGGAACCGTATCATAAAGAAACAATACGCTATTGGGAATTCCCCGCAGATAGGATTCTGATCCCCATTCCTTCTGAGCCATGTAGAAACCAGGGGTCTTTTCCAATGCCTGGCTGAGAGTCCTGATGCCTTTCTCCCAAATTTCTTCCCGTGTAATAACCGTTGCTACGGCTGGAGCCTGCCACGCGCTTTCTTCACGTCTTGACGCAATGGAGAGCACCTCAATATCTTCACCCACAAACATTAAAAGCGTATCGTTTTTCTTGGCACTACTACCCCCTTCAACAGCATATGCATCCGTCATTGCCGTCAAAATAAAAACAACGACCACAAAAAGTAAAAGAGAATAGATTTTTGAATGTCTGTGGATCATGTATCCAACCTAAAAATAAAATCCGGAATTGCTCCTGAACGGTTCGTACAACAACAATTTACCCATTTAGCCTTTTCATCAGCACCCTGAATTTTGCGCGGGTAAGCCCAAGAAGCCTTGCGGCAGCTGTCTGGTTGTTTCCGGAGAATTTCAAGGCCTGCTCCACGAGATTCTCCTCTATTTTCTCCAAGGATACTCCTTCCATCGGAAGTCGGAAATCTGCTTTACCGTTGCTGGTTTCCGTAAATGTTTTCAAAAAAGAAATCGTCTGTGCCGTTATTGTCTTTCCATCGCAAAGGATCACTGCCCGCTCCATTACATTGGCAAGTTCCCGAACATTTCCAGGCCAGGAATATCCCATAAGTACTCTGATGGCGCCATCCGTTAAACGAATCTCTTTAGTGTGGTCCAATTGAGACAAGAAATGGAGGCAAAGGGGAACCACGTCTTCGCTTCGTTCCCTCAAGGGAGGCGGCTTAATCGGAAAAACGTTGATTCGAAATAGCAAATCCTTCCTGAAAGCACCATTTCCAACCAGTTTCTCAAGGTCCTGATTTGTAGCGCAGATGACTCTTACATCAATGGAAATCTCTTTATTTCCACCTACTCTCTGTATTTTCTTCTCTTGAAGTGCCCGCAGAAGTTTGGCCTGGGCTTCAGGAGATAAATCTCCAATCTCGTCAAGAAAAAGAGTTCCGCCTGTTGCATATTCAAATTTGCCCGTCGTTTTTGTAGAAGCGCCTGTGAATGAGCCTTTTTCATGGCCAAACAATTCCGATTCTACAAGATTTGGTGAAATGGCGGCACAGTTAACAGGTACAAATCGCATGTTTTTCCGAGGTGATACGGCGTGAATAAAATTTGCAAGGAGTTCTTTTCCAGTACCTGATTCCCCGGTTATCAGAACGGCTGTGTCGCCTTGTGCCACCTTGTAAGCCAGGTTTATGATTGCGTTCATTTCTCTGGAAGCGTGAACAATTTTTTCACTTCCTGCAGTTTTTTTGAGTTCCTTTTTCAAATCCCGGTTTTCCGCAAGAATCCGCGACAAATTGAGCGTTTTTTCTACGGTCAGTACAATGCGGTCTTCATCGAAAGGCTTACTGATATAGTCAACGGCGCCATCCCGCATGGCGTCCACGGCAGATTCAACCGTCGCAAAAGCAGTAATAAACACGACGGGACAAGGCACATCCATTTCCTGAATCTTCTTAAGAAGTTCAATGCCATCCATTCGGGGCATTTTTATATCTGATATGATCATATCAAAAGGCGTGCTTTCAATAAGTGCCAGTGCTTCAACGCCGTCTGCTGCCTGTTCTATGTTATAGCCCCTCCTGCTTAACATAATGGACAGAAGATGCCGCATTTTTTCTTCATCATCAACGATGAGAATTTGAGCCATGTATCTCTCCCTTTCTAACCTTTCGGACAGGCAGTTCCACACTGAAAACCGCCCCTCCATATGCTCCGTTTTCTGCCCATACATTTCCACTGTGCGCCAGGATCACCTGGAAGACGTAGGCAAGTCCAAGACCGGTACCCTTTGATCTGGTGGTATAAAAAGGTTCAAAGATTTTTTCCAATTTATCCGGATCAATCCCCTCTCCCTGGTCCTCAATGGCCACTTTCCAAGTCAAATTTCCACAAAATACGTTTACCCGCACGATGCCCTTGGCGCCATTCGCTTCAAGCGAATTCCTTAAAATGTTGCTGATTGCTCGCGTAATCAAATCGGGATCCGCATCTGTTTGAAAGGGTTCGCAGGGAATATGAGATTCAATCTCAACGGAAGAATGAACTTCCTGCATTTGAAATCTCTTCACAATTTCATTGAGAAGAGCGTTTAAATCCACGAGGCGGAACGACGGCATGGCGGGACGCGCAAAGGCCAGAAAATCCTCAATCAAGCGGTTCAGACGTTTTATTTCATCTTCCATATAATCAACCATGAGTTCGCCCGAAGAAAGATCACAGTCTTTTTTTAGAATATCGAGTGAGCTTTTAATAATACTCAATGGATTTTTCACTTCGTGGGCAATCATCATGGAAAATTTGCCTATTTCAGCAAGGGCATTCTGTTTCATCAATTCCTGATAAACATCTTCAAGGGCTTTCCGGTTTTTTTCCAGTGAGTCGAGCATGGAGTTAAACGATGTTGCAAGGCGTCTGGTCTCAGGGGGCCCGCAAGGATAAACACGAGTATCCAGGTTGCCTTGTTCAACTTGCCGGGCTGCTTCGGCTAACTGCGTTACAGGGGCAACCAGAGATCGTGAAAGGAAATAAAAAACCAGGGCGGCAAAAATTGCCAGTCCGGAAGAGAGCCACACAAAACGGTTTTCAATTTTCTTGAGAAGCCTTTCAAGATCCCATGTGCTATAGGTGATTTGAATCGTACCGATAGGTTCCTGAATTTTCAAGCCTTGTTCAAAGAGATCGAAAAACCGGTTTTCAGTTCCTGATTCACTGGGCAGAACGGGGGTCTCTACCACGGAAAACGGGCCCGGAATGTCTTTGAATACGGACGCAATTTCTACTCCTTCCTTGTTGAAAATCTCTACCTTTCCCACATCATTGGCTGTCATAAGGTTGTAAGCAAGCCGTTTCAACATGATTCTATCATCTATTAATATGCCTAATTCCGCATTCAGTGCAAGGTATCTTGCAAGGTAAGAAATACGATCTTCAAACCGATCATGGACAAATTGTTTCGTAAGGCTCACCCCAACATATCCCAGCAGGAAAGTCGTAATGCCTATAATGGCAAAAACTCCAAGGAGGAGCCTCAGATGTATTCCGATACGATTATTCATGGGCCAAAGACAAAAGGTGGTAAAATGGTTTCAGGTACATTTCTTTCCAGCTTTTCAGCAACTCGTTTGTTGATCCAGACTTGAAACAAAGGCACGGAATCACTGCAGGTCCGGTCGGAAAGGGCGGCCAGGACCTTCTGGGCGGCCTGTCCTCCAAGCTCCTGATAATTAAAGATAAAAGCCATAAGAGCCCCGCTTTCATAAAAAAAACGATTATATCCGATTGTGGGAACTTTTTTTATAAATGCCTCTTTGATCACATAACGAACGATGCTTTCAGATATAACGGTTCGATCAGGAATAAGCCATAAGGCATCCATATCCGTCAAGTAATTCTTGAGCAGCGAAGGAATCTCTTTTCTGCTGTCAACTTTTAGTGGAACGATTTCAATGCCGCGCATGGATGCGAAGTTCGCAGCGTTCTTGAAAAATTCTTCATTGTAAGAAGGATCGTACAGAAGGCCAATTTTTCTGGCATTGGGAATTCCCGCGGCAATAATTCTGAGCTGCTCCTGAACCGGGATGTTCAGCGGAATACCGCAAAATTTGTTGCCGGGACCAAGGATTGTCTGGGGGTTCAAGACGATGGAATAGAGTTTTAAAGCGCTGTTTGAATCAAAGTGATTCCAAAGAAATCGAAAAGCTTCGGGGCCGATCGCAAGGTATAGATCGAAATGCCTTTCCAATAAACTTTTGGCGAGCGATGGCCTTTCAGAAGTTTGAAACCTCCAGAGCTTCACTACTTCTACGGTTGCCTCAGAAGTTTTTGACAAAGCGAGATTGACTCCGTCGACCGCTTCCAGATATGGTTTTATGTTCTGGGAAACGACCACGGCTATACGACGGACACCAGCTTCTTCAGCATTCACCGTACGCGATTCCTGCAGGGTGAGAAACCACGGAACCAGCATGAAGAAAAAAAGTAACCGGGTTGCCCCTACAGAATAGGGAAATAGTTGTGTCCCGTTCGTGGTAGCCATGAAACCTGTGCACTATTATAAGCAGATTTTACAGTAGGACCCCTTGTAATAAGTCGAAAAAACGGCTTCCAAGGGTTCGCTCAGAAATCAATTCGCAGAATGAACACAACGGGCTGCTTACGGGTTGAATCGCTTTATGACACTCTTCACTTTCTGTTTGAACTCATCGGTTACCTGGATTACGTCTTCCAGATTGACAATAACCTTTGGGGTGATAAGGACAACGAGCTCTATCTTAGTCGTTGATTTTTCATTTATGCCAAAAATGTATTTTGCAATGGGAAGGTTAATCAAACAGGGTACGCCTGATTCTGATTCCGATTCTTTGTCCTTTATCAATCCTCCAATGACAATTGTCTGACCGTGTTTGACCGTAAGCGTTGTGGTGACATTACGCTTAAAGAAGGAAGGATAGGATTTTCCCCCCACAAGGACAGGAGCGTCCAGATCGCTCACTTCCTGTGCAACTTCCAAAGTTACGAGGCCCTTATCGTTGATATGGGGAATGACTGTAAGAATAACGCCCGTGTCCCTGTATTCAATGGCGGTTTCGGTCACCGTTGTGGCGCTGTTGGTGGTATAAGATGAACTGGCCACGGGGATTTCTCTCGACACATCGATTTTCGCCTCTATGCCTTCTGAAGCAAGCACATGGGGAGAGGAAATCACATTAACCTTTCCTTGAGTAGCCAAAGCCTTGAGTGCGCCAAACCATTTGTCCGTCACGCCTACGGCAGCATTGAGTCCTGAGAAGGAGGCGGTTGTCGCGCCTTGCACTAACTTGTTAATGGTGGCGGCAAAACTTGCTTCTCCCGCTGCAGCGCCTTGGCCAAAGGCCCACTGCATTCCAATCTCTGTGCTCGTATCAATGGTGATCTCTGCTATGGTTGCTTCAATCAACACCTGCCGCGGCAGGATATCTATCTGATTCAGTATGTTTTCTATGATTCTGTGGTCCGATGGAATGGCCTCAATAATGAGGGCATTACGTACTTCGTCCGGTGTAATGTTGATCTTACTCCGTAAAGTGCCGGCACCCTCGGACAAAGCCTCTTTGCCGGAGGATTCCGGTTTTGCGCTCTCTTTCGCATCAACCGTTTGTGCTTCATTTTCCGCCTTTTTTTCTTCTACGCGCGCCCTGGAAAAAGGATTCCCGGGGTTTGATACGGAACTGCTTTTGTCGGTTTTTGATTCCTTCTTTTCTGATTTTGATTCCTTCTTTTCTGATTTTGACTCAGGAAAGACCTGATTCATGATTTCTTTAAGTTGGGCCGCATTTCCATTTTTAACAAAGTACACATAGATTCTCGGTTCGGTTGCTTCAACCACCACGTCAATCTCGTTGAGAATTTCGTCGACTTTTTTGAATACCGCTGGAGAAGAACTGACAACAAGCAGGGTATTGAGCCGGGTTATGGGGATAAACTTTACCTGCACGTTGGACAATTTGCTGTAGGTAAGAGCAAAATCGTCCAGCATTTTTGTCGTTTCTTCCACGTCCAGGTTTTTGAGTCTATAAAACCGGTAATCTACCTTTTCAAAAATATTGATATCAAAACTGCTTACAAGTTTCAATATTTTCAAGATATTCATCCATTTGTCCACCACCAGCATGGTATTGGAGGCCGTATCGGATACGACGGTTCCTCCCGATGTCATGAAAGGCGTTATGAGTTTGGTCATCTCCTGTGCGGCGATGAATTTGAGTGGGATGATCTGAATAATGACCCTTTCCTCATCGGGGATGTCTTTCTGTCCGAGGGTCGTGATTGGATCAATCGCCATGCGTGGGGAATCTTTCATGGGCAGGATCTTATAAAAGCTCCCTTCTCTGACGGCAGTAAGCCCGTTTGCTTCAAGGATCTGGAAAAAAACAGGAAAAAGATCTTTCCTGTTCAATCCCCGGGCCGTATGGATGGTAACTATCCCATTCACACCTGGATCGACAATGTAGTTAATTCCCAGAATGTCAGCCATGGTAATGATGACTTCATTCAGATCGGCATTATCAAAATTAAGAACTATTTTCTGCCCCTTGTCTTCCGGATCCTCTTTCTGGGGAGCTTTTTTAGAAAATGTTTCTGCCGGGAGAGATTTATCAGCTACAGGCGCAGGCGCTTTTGCCTTTTCCGTATCTTTTCCGCTCAAAACAGGTCGAGATTCTTCCTGCTCTTTCGAATAGCTTTTTTCAGGGATCTTTTCAGGCTCATCAAGGCGTTTCTTTACATAGCCGGAAGGCGTACCTACCAGTTCGAACCTGCCGTTTTCATCCGTATATACCCGGTTGTCCGGATTTGCCACGACCTCAGGAGCCCTTTCCCGCCCGGAAGGCTCCGGCCTTTCTGCCTGATCGACTTTATCCTTCGGTTTTTGTCCTGCACAACCAATGAAGAAAAATGCCATTAGAAGTAAGAATGCCCATAAAAAGTCTGGGGAAAAAAATCCGGATTGTTTCATATGGTTCCCTTATATCCTTTTCAATTTAGTTTTTTTTGCTTGGGTTCACTTCCGGCGGGTACATTGGTTTTGGGCTTCAGCGTTTCCTGAATGTTTTTTATCAGATCAGCCTGTTTTACCGGCGCGGCCTTCACCGGCGCCGACACACTCTTCGCTCCGGTTCCCACGGTAACAATGACTGGTCCGGTTTCTTTATTCACGGGAGCCGCACTCTTTTGACCTTTTTTTTCATAAAGGAAAACCTGAAACTCCATGCCCTCCGCACTTAAAAGAATGCTGTCATTTTTTATGTCTATTACCTTAAATTTGCCAATCTGATCACCTTTTTTCACCCATTTTACCTTGTCTCCGGATGAAGCTGGAACCAAGACCGCCGGTTTTTCATTTTTGGCCGTCCTCTTCAGGAAAGAAGATCCGAAAGCCTTCTGAGCTCTTACGGTGGGGGCTTTCATTTCCAGGTTGCTCACCAGTGCCTTTTTCTCACTCTCCGAAATAACTACACCGTAAAGGGCAATTTTTTCCACCTCTTTTTCTGTTAAATCGATCAGTTTTTGATCGGTTTTAGGCTTTGCATCGGGTTCCTTTGGTTTCTCTTCAGGTTTGCTTTCAGATCGATCCTCCGCAAACAGATTGTTTGTGGCAACCGTTTCGTACTCTGCTGAGGGAATCTCTTTTTTCTTATACATTTTTTTTTCAAAAGTTGAAGAGGTTTCTTTAACAGGGCTGATAGAGGGGATTTCTTTTTCCTCCCCCCACCAGGCCCTGTATGCTTGAAATCCTGCAAGCATAACCATGGCTGTTAGAAGAAGATTGATCAACCATATTTTTGAAAACATAACGCCTGCCTTTTAAGAGATCGGTAAAAATGACCTTTCCGATGGAAAAGTCACTTTTACGATTCCCTTTTCCATCATATCTCTTTCTGCTTCATATACCCTGCAACGGTTACGTTGCAGCGTATGTCGCTGGATCGCCGTGTATCAAAACTGCTTTCCACGTTTATTACCGATAGGAGTTTTTCTGAATTTTCTATAGAATAAAGCATTTCTTTGAACTGTCTAACGCTCACAATCATGTTAAAGGTTACCGGAATGCTCAAATATCCTTTTTTGTCCATATCTTCTGGTTTCAATACCTTTACGCTTTTTATCTCAATGTTGCTCTTCTGGGCAATATCGTGCAGAATCTTCTGAATGTCAACCGCTGCAAGGGAGGGCGTTTTTCCTACCAGAAGTTTTGATTCCAGTTGAGAAAGCACGCCTTTTAAGGATGTAAGCTGGCCGTCCAGCTGCTTTCCGGCGCGAACCATTTTCTGGTATTTTATAAGCGTCCTTTCCCGTAACTCTATTTCTTCCCGGGATGGAACCAAGTCCTGGAGAAATGGCATAAATCGATAGATAAGTCCCGCTAAAACCAAAATTGCCAGGGCGGTAAACAGATATTTTCTCTGTGTATCAAGTTTTAATTTGGGCAATGGAACACCAATTTCCTTAAAGTCCTAATAAATAAATGGCTTGCCATACATGATGGCGGTTCAATCTGTTCAATTGAGCTTAAAGCCGATCCGGAAAATTTCCTTGCCGCTTCTGTCTCTTGTTATGGACGACAAAAAGGACACGTCTTTGAAAAGAGGAGAACTTTCAAGGGCCGGGATTAATTCTGAGGAAGAATCAGCCCAGCCATCGATAGTCACGCCTTTTTCCGAAAAACTGAATTTCCTCAACCATGCGGTTTTTGGGACCCTTTCACTCAAATCCTTCAGTATATCCAGTGCACTCATGCTTTTGCTGTAAAGGGCATTTAGATAATCGATCTGATTTTCAACGTCCTTGATGCCCTTCCTTGATTTTTCAATGGTCGCGACCTGAGTCTCTAACTGACTGATCGTTTCATTGAGTTTCCCAAGATAAACCCTTTTAGAGAAAATATCGCCGCCGCCCCAGGCCATGGCTGAAAGAATGAGAAGCATGGCCAAAGCCAGCATGACATATTGCCCCGCCTTGTTAGGCTTTTTTCTCAAAGCCGCAGGCATGAGGTTGATGTCTGTGGGTACATCCCGGATGCCTTTGAGAGCGAGTGCGTAGGCTGGTATTAAATTAAACGAAGGAATTTTATTTTTTGAGAGATCCACCATGTGAAGTTCAATTTCGTCCATTTCCTTTAAATGTTCTAATAGCTTCTCCTGCGATACATCCCCCAGAAACATCGTTTCCAACCGACCGTTGCCTTCTCCATGATGTTCCTCTGCAAGCTTCCTTATTTCCTGAGACAGGCGGTCTGAGAGATCCGATTCATTTTCACAACGATTAAACCATCTTGAATACTGCAGAAAGCCGGATTTCAGGAAATCCAGTTGAACAAATCCATCCCCAGTTGACACAACAGCCATTCCGGTCGATTTCCCCGTCTTTTTTTGGTCTGAAAAGTAATTGGATATGGCAGTGGAACAAAATTCGATCCCGGAAACCCTTAGATTTAACCGGTTCAGCAAAGTGAGATAAGGATCTAACGTGGTTCTCTTTATGATTGCGAGAAAAATTCTCAGCTTGCCGGTTTCTTTTTCTTCGGAGATTATCTGATAATCATAAAATATCTCATTTTCAGGAAGCGGAATAAACTTTTCCATTTCATATCGCAGACTGCCCTGAAGATTCTCTTTCAATGCAACTGGCAAATCCACATATCGAATAATGACGACGTTGCGGGGCAGACTCAAAAAAACGCAGGCTGGAGATATCTTGGCCTTTTTTAAAAAAGCGCCGATGAAACCTGCTGCCTGATCGAATTTTTCTGCGGCAGTGCTTTCACCTGAAAGGGGAAAAGTCCCATAAGACGCTAATTTCACGTCATTTATGGAAGTCTTCAAGAGTGCAACGGAAACTGAAGTATCCTGAAAATCGATTCCTAAGCTCGTCTGAAAAAGCAAGACAGATCTCCTCTTCCTATTCGAAACTGGTGCGATCGCGCCATTTAACGACCCTGTAACCGGATTTATAGCTCTTGCTGATTTCTACCATTACCTCAACGCCACTTCTGATTTTGCTGTCATTGAGTTTTCCTACGGAAGTAATCGTGTAAAAAGGACTCAAATCCAATGTAAGGTAGGGAGAAATAGCATTGTAGACTTCTGATCCAAGCACTTTTGAAATATCGGTCAGCGATTTGAAATCCGCCGCCTCCCTGTAGTCCATGATCGCCTGGACAAGGTCTTCCGTCATAAAAGGGAGGGAAAGGAGCATGGCTCTTGATGCGGCATTGATGTTGATCTTATTCATTTCAGCCTCTGCTTTCTTGTATCCTGCAGAGATTTTCCTTATACCCAGCCCAGCCCCTGGTTTCCTGCTCCCTGTTTTTGTCTTGGAAGAAGCGCCTTTTGGCTTTGAAACGGTTACCATATCTTTCAGCCTGTTCAAATAGATCTCCCGGGTTACGCCCCTGACCAGCAGGAGTTCTTCAATGCTATCGAAGTCAGCATCTTTACACTCATAAGGTTCGGGTAAAGAATGGTAGTAATCATCTTCAGCGCCATTTAAACGATGCAGATCGTTTTCGTCACGCCAATCAAGAATAGAATCAACAATAATGTCCTTTTCATGTTGCTCCATATCTAAACTTTGCAGCATGGTTTTAAGCAGACTCTCTCCGGCTTTGTTGATATCTACCTTTCCGCTTTCATTACCGATCATCACTTCAAAACGACCTTGCCCTAACGGTATCGGAGGAATCTGGCTGTTGATTCTCCATCTTGACCCGTCTGCTTCCACATCTTCGGCCTCTTTTTCATTGCCAGCCGATGTTCCAGCGGGTAGAAACGGGTTTCTCCGGGCATCATTTCTATCCTCCACATTTGTGTTGGAAGAAGTCTTTTCCGGAATGAATTCGTTCCGAACCAGTTCGCTTATGGCCCTGTTCAAACCCCCAAGGGCAATATAATATCCTTCCGTCTGCTCCTTGAAATTCCGAGTAACATTCACCTCTGTTCTCATGGCATAACAAAACTCCCCTACAATGACAGAGAGCAGCATTAATACCCAGAGTACCATGAAAAGAGCAATACCGTTCTCATTTTTTAAGGCCGTTTTGGTCATGGCGCCTTTACTGTTCAACAGCCTGAATGCGGGCGATTACGGTTACGGGAAAAGCCGTTTCATCCTGTTGAAGAACGAGTCGAACCGCAATCGGGTTTCCCTGGTTCTTTTCAGAATCCCAGGATTCCTGCCATTCAGGGGGGTCCTGGTCATTTTCCGGGTATTGCAGATATTCAAACTTTATATCTCTCGCCGCAGGAATCAGATCAAAAAATTCCGACTCATCCGGATCTTTCATTTTCTTTTCTTTGTCGATAAACGCCAGGCTTTTCTCATAAACCATGAGTTTATATCCTTTTCTTCTGTCTGCCCGTTCAATCATGTATTTTACATAAACCATGCCGGACTTGTTGGTTGGGATAATGGGAAGATCGGAAATAAAGGACACGGATTGGGCCTCCCCTTTAAAACGAAACTGATCTGCTTCTTTTCCTGTGATTGCCGCCGCGGAAACGGAGGCAATCTGTGCCTTCACAAGATTGAGAACAACCCGCTCCCTTTGATGGATGTCCACGTCTTTTTCTCCTTTTTCCCAGGCCCTGACCCCGATACGGAGGGCGCCGAAAACGATCACCAGGATTAACCCGACAATCGTAAGCGATATCATTAGTTCCAGCAGGGTGAAACCTAAAGAACCGGAAAGAAGAACACCTGATTGCGGAGTCTTATGAAATGGGGAATGTTTCGAATGCATGTACCTCTATTTCGTGGCCTCTTCTTCCTGTTTTTCCTGGACCTTCATCGTTTCCAGTTCAAACCGTTTCTTTCTTTCGGTTTCCCCCCACGTGACCTGGACTTTTACGATAAAAGTATCCAGGGGAAGCTTGGATTTTTCTTCCTCCTTCTGCTCAACCCGTACCACCTCTGCTTTCCATGCATAGGAATCATTAAAACGGCCTTCACTGATGCCCTCTGCCAGATCGTCTGACACAAGAATTTCTTCCATGATTTCTCTGGCATGAAACACTCCCCTCGTATAATCATCTGACAGCCTGCCTGATTTTAGACCACCTGAAAACAGCTGAAAGATGACTGTGAGGCAGATGGCCATGATCGATATGGCCACAAGAATCTCCAGGAGAGTAAACCCGCCATCAACCTGAAGGAATCTTGGCGCATGCCTTTTCATGCCTATGACTCTTCACCTTCAATGAGGCCAACCGTTCCCAGAATAAAATCCACTTTGATGGAATAGCGCCGTTCTCTGTCATTTATCAACGTGATTTCTCCTCCGGTGCTTCCACCTTCCGGAAAGAAGGAAATCTTAAAAAGACCGGAATCGAACTCACCGCTGTCTGAAACAGCCTTTTCAAGCTGAATCGTTTTGGGCAGATCATAGGTTTTTGAGACGCCCGTGGTTTTGTTCTCATCCGTTGCAGCGTCCTCGTTTATTTCGTCCGACGGGGCTTTGACTGGAAAAAAAAGCACGCGATTCCCGCTAAAATCAAAGACCGCCACGTAGGTTGTCCCTTCCCATGTCGCCTGGCTTCTTACGTAGCGCAAAGATGCGGCAATTCTTTTTGCCGCTGTTTTCAGTTCCATGTTGCTCATGGAACCTCCGAGCCTTGGACCCACAAAAGCGGATATGACGCTGATGATCAGCAGGACTATCAGCAATTCAAAAAGTGTGAATCCCTGACTATTCCGCCACTTCCTTCCAATTAAAGATATCAACATCTTCCCCTTCTCCCCCGGAAGTTCCATCCCCTCCGTAGGCCATGATTTCAAAATCACCGTTTTCCGAAGGGCTTCGGTATTCGTAGGGGTGACCCCAGGGGTCTAACGGCACCTCTTTGGGCAGATAAGGTCCATCCCATTTTTCGGTTCCGTCCGGCTGTACCCTGAGGGCGTTCAGGCCCTGGTCTGTTGTGGGATATTTTCCAACATCGAGCCTGTAGGTATCCAGGGCGGTTTCAAACAATGCCATCTGTGCTTTTGCCGCTTTTTGTTTGGATTTTCCAACTTTCCCAAACATACGCGGACCGACAAGGGCAGCCAGCAGGCCCAGAATTACCATTACAATCAACAATTCGATTAACGTAAAACCGCGTTCCTTCCTTCTTCTCATAACCACTCCTTTTCAATCGATTAGTCCCCTGAAAAATACCTCGGAGGTTTTTGAAACTGTTTTTAACGAATTCAGCAAGATTAGAACGGCATGTCATTCATGCTGAATATGGCCATGAGCATGGACAACACGACAAATCCAACTACCAGTCCCATGGCCAGGATCATCGCCGGCTCCAGAAAACTGATATACCTCTTGACGCTATTTCGTACCATTTTTTCATAGTTTGCAGCCACTCGCAAGAGCATGTTGTCCAGTCTTCCTGTTTCTTCTCCAACCGTTATCATCTGAATTGCAAGGGAAGGAAATATGCCACTTTCACTCAGCGGTTTTGAGAGCCTCTCCCCTTCTTTTACCCTCTCATGGACTTTTTCCATGGAACGGGTAATAATTCGATTGGTCATGATGTCCTTGACAAGATCCAGGGCCTGCAAAATAGGCACGCCGCTTTTCGTCAGGGTTCCGAGGGTCCTGGCAAAACGAGCCACTTCAATTTTCCTGACCAGATCTCCGACGGCCGGAAGCGTAAGCTTATAGTGATCAAGAACCAGACGTCCTGCCTGAGACTTGAAGTATCTTCTTACAAAATAAACAAGAACAGCCAATACGCAGAGGATAATCCACCAGTAATTGCTCAACACCCCACTCAATCCCAGAAGCACTCTCGTTGTGAAAGGTATAGCCTGCCCCATATCAGAAAAGATCATGGAGAACTTTGGAATAACAAAAGTCATGAGAATAATGATCGAAGCCCCCCCGACAAAGACCAGGAAAAGAGGGTAAACCATGGCGGATTTGATATAATCCCTCAGTTCCTCCGAAGTCTCCAGGAATTCTCCCAACCTTGCCAACACCGATTCCAAAACCCCGCCTGCCTCTCCGGCTCTGACCATGTTTACGTAAAAAGAGGAGAAGACCTTCGGATGTTTTGACATGGCATCTGAAAGATATCCTCCACCCTGAATGGTTTTGAGAATCCCTCCAAGCACTTCCGCAAACTTTTCATTTTCTGCTGCGTCGATCAAAATGGCCAATGCCCTGTCCACAGGCAGGCCGGCCTCCAGCAGAGAAGGGAGGTCCTGGGTAAAGATCATCAGGTCTTTGGATGAAATTCCCTTAAAAAGAGAAAGAACCTGGCGCGAGATGTTGATATTGAGCTTTTCACTTCCGCCTTTTGAGAGGTTGATCCGTATGGGAATCAAACCCATATTGTGAAGTTCCTTGACTACCTCCTTTTCTTCTGTAGCTTCAAGGACGCCTTCGACTACCTTTCCCGAATCGTCCGCAGCCTTGTATGAGTATCTCGACATTCTATTTCTCTAAGGTTACCTTCAGCACCTCGGAGATGGTTGTCATCCCCTTCCTAACTTTTCGCCAGCCATCATCCCGTAAAGTGATCATTCCCTTTCTTAAAGCTACGTCCTTGATGGTTTCCGTTGGGGAATTTTTTGATATTTCCCGGCGAATATCGTCATCTACAGCGAGATATTCAAAGATGGCCGTCCGTCCCTTGAAACCGGTATACCTGCATTCCTCGCACCCTTTGCCCTCATAAAAAGTAATGGTTTTTTCCTCTTCAGGAGGAAGGTTCATCGATTTGATCAGTTTTCCGTCCGGCATGATCTCCTCCTTGCAATTTGAGCAGATCACTCTCACGAGCCTTTGGGCGAGCACTCCTAACAGCGTGGAGCTCAAAAGGAAGTTTTCCACCCCCATATCAAGGAGCCTGGTCACAGCTCCGGCTGCATCATTTGTATGGAGGGTGCTGAAGAGCAGATGACCGGTCAAGGCTGACTGGATTGCGATTTCCGCCGTCTCCCTGTCTCTGATCTCTCCTACCAGGATGATGTCGGGGTCCTGTCGAACAATCGAACGCAGTCCTTTAGCAAAAGTCATGCCTATTTTCTGGTTCACCTGGATCTGGTTTACACCGTCCAACTGGTATTCAACCGGTTCTTCCAGGGTAATGATCTTGTTTTCAGGGGAGTTGATTTTGGCAAGGGTGGTATAGAGGGTGGAAGTCTTACCACTTCCCGTGGGACCGGTTACCAGTATCATTCCATAAGGCTGTTTCACCAATCGCATATATTTTTCCAGAAGACCGCCGGGGAAGCCAATTTTTTCAAGGTCAAGAATCAGGGAGCCTCTGTCCAGTATCCTCATGACAAGGCTTTCTCCATAAAGCGTGGGGATAGTGGAAACCCTGAAGTCGATTTCCTTGTCTGCAATTTTAAGCTTGATCCTCCCATCCTGGGGAAGACGTCTCTCCGCTATATCCAGTTTTGCCATAATCTTGACCCTGGATATAATGGCAGCCTGTAAACGTTTCGGAGGTGAATCTACATCATGCAAAACACCGTCGATTCGGTATCTAGCTTTAAACACATTTTCAAACGGTTCAAAATGGATATCACTGGCTTTTTGTTCTACGGCGTTTAGTATTAAGCGATTTACGAGCCGGATAATGGGCGCCTCGGAGGCCAGGTCTCTCAAATGATCTGCATCTTCAACCCCTTCCGAAGACAGGTCATAAATATCTTTGTCCGCTTCTTCGATAATGTTTTCAAGGGACTGACTCCCTGCCCCGTGAAGCCGTTCAATGGTATCAAGGATGTCGGATTCTTTGCCGAAAGTCACATCTACCTTCAAGCTATAGGCCATTTCCAATGATTCGACGGTATAGAAGTCACCGGGATCAGCCATGGCGACGCGAAGATAGTCCTTGCCTATTTCCAAGGGAACGAATCGCGATTCCCGCATCATTTTCTCAGACAGGTTGTTCAGAACAACCGGTTCTTTGGGATAGTCGCTGAAAGGTATTGGCGTCATCGCGTTTTTCCAGGTTTGAGAAAAATAGCCTTTAGGGCCTTGGCCCGCCTGCAGCGCCATTTGCGCAAGCAATGCGGGCAGGCCCTTACTCCTTAAAATAATCAATCACGCTCTGAATGATTGTGTTCAGGTCGTGTGTGGGTTCAAAACCTATGGCCTTCTTCAGTTTGCTGATATCGGGGCATCGCCTTTCCATGTCTTCGAAACCGGGGCCGTATGCTTTTTCATAAGGAATATGTTCTATTTCCGAGGAGCTGCCGGTCATTTCTTTTACCATCTGAGCCAGATCATTGATGGTTACTTCCTGATTATTGCCAACATTGAAGATGTCCCCTTCGCAAGAAGGCTCAGCCATCAGCCTGGTGACCGCTTCTACCACGTCTTTTACATGGGTGAAGCTCCTGCTCTGGTTTCCGTCCCCAAAAACGGTAATCGATTTGCCCAAAAGCGCGCTTTGTACAAAATTGGGAAGAACCATGCCGTATTGACCGGTTTGTCTCGGTCCCACTGTATTAAATAATCTGCCAATAAGCACTGGTAATTTTTTTTCATCAAAATAGGCGAGGCTCAGAAATTCGTCCAGTGTTTTTGAACATGCATAAGCCCAGCGTCGTTTTTTGACGGAACCCATTACGCGATTATTATCCTCTGACAAATCGTGCTCCATATGTTTTCCATAAATCTCTGAGGTGGAGGCGATAAAAACCTTTTTTTTGAATCGATTGGCCAGTCGAAGAACAACCTCTGTTCCCTTAACATTAATGTCCAACGTTTCCACGGGATGATCCATGATATTCCGGACGCCAACGGCGGCAGCAAGATGATAGATCTGGTCCGCCTTAAATATGAGTTCATTCATGACAGATTCATTTAAAATAGTGTCCACGACCAGGTGCAGCTTTTTATGATTCTGAATTTTTTCCAGGTTTGCGAGCTTCCCTGTCCAGAGATTGTCGATCACAAACACTTCATGATTATTTTCCAAGAGTTTCTCGGCGAGATGGGAACCTATAAAACCAGCACCGCCGGTAATTAACGCTTTCATATTTTCCTCCAAAGGTCAGGGGTCTCAAAAAGACCCGTACAAGTAACTCCAAGCCAGAATCAACATGCAAAATTCATACCTTAAATGCAAGGGCATTTGCGCACAACCAGCAGCTCCGCAACTTCGGTTACAGGATTCCAAAGCGGTTATGGTTGGTTTCAAGCAGATACGATCATGATATCATCACTTTGTAAGCTATTAAAGAAAAGCTTGTTGAACCGTGTAAGCTTTTCATTATATCTGTACTTTTTCGAGAGCCCAGTCCTCGATTTCAACTTCCAGAGAGCGTTGCAGAAGCTCAAGGCTAACCACTACTTTGTTCTTGGATTTGTGCCGCAGATAAATTCCTATCAGTCCTTTAAGGGGTCCTTCCATAATCATAACCTGGTACCCTTCCGCCATATAAGAACGATTCTGGACTGTTCGGTCGGTTCCGTGAAGGATCATCAGCGACGAGATTTCATCATCATTGGCGGGAATGGGTTTTCCCTTGAAAGCCACCATTCGAACAACCCCGATAGTCTGGATGATGTGATAATATTCTTCTGCCTCAAGTTGAGAACGAACAAAAACATACCCTGGAATCATAGGCACCAGTATTTTTTTTCGCCGATCTTTTCTTCTGCTCCAGACCTCAATGCGCGGCAGGAAGGTTTCAAGAGATTTGAGACAGAGTTGATCGTGGACCTTCTGTTCAAAACGACTTCTGGTATGGAGCGCATACCATTTTTTACATTGTTCCTCGTCCATTATTCCTTGTTCTATTGTCATGTTTTCGAACTATTGCTGTCTGTATTTAAAATTTCGGCCCTATGTGTTGGCGTTGTTTCCATTAATCCAAAATCCAAAACCCAAAATCGTGTCCGAATCACGCCAAGGCGTGATTTCCGTTCAGGCACTAAAGAGTCGCTATTTTATCGATATTGATCCCTTTATCTATAAGATATTGCCTGTCCATTTCCATATTGTTCAGCCTCATCAGCAAGACAGCGTCCCAATCATTTCCAGCCAAACGTTCCGTTCCTTCAATTCTGTGTTCGAAAAAGCTTTTTCCAAAGCGCGTTTCATCAACTACCCCTACCAGTTTGATATCTGTAAGCAGCATATAAAGATAGGCAAGTTCCGCTGTTTCCCCGGCCCCAAAAAAAATAACGGAATGAATGCTGTTTTTTTTCATCTCGTAAAATCTCTTTACCAGCAGTCTTTTGATTTCCTTGTGGAAATGACTGGAATAGCGGAAATATTCGAGCGTAAGAATCCCTTTTTTTGTCACTCCTTCAGGCGTCAGGCCGTATTGCAGCCTGTTTTTTGAAATGGTTGTAACGGTAAAATATCCCCTGTTTATAAGTCTTTTGATAAAAGTATTCACCAAACCGAGCGACAGGTTAAGACGACGCGATAACTCGCGTTGGCTCGAATTCCCTTCCCTGTCGATTTCGCCCATCAAACGGAGCATATGAATGTCTTCATTATTCATTCTGACCCAATTACACGCAATTTCAGCCTGGCCACTCTCGGTAAACAACACCATGAAAATGAAGGCCAATGTTCAATATTTGAACGTTTTTGTCAAGGATAATTTGACATTTGTCCATTCGATCTTTATGATTTCCTCCTTTTTAATGACCTTCGTGCTAACCGGTTTTATGATTATCAAAATGGGATTTTGAAGAAGGAGTTATTTGTTCATGGAATGTAATCGTGAAAGGAATCTGAAGAGGTGTAACTGTTCCTATGAACCCTGCGCTAAAAAAGGGATNTGCTGTGAGTGCATTTCCTATCATCTGAAAATGAGACAGCTGCCGGGATGCTGTTTTTCTTCAGCGGAAGAAGCGACCTTTGATCGCTCTTTTGAGCATTTTACGCGCCTTGTTCAGGAAGGAAAAGTTTAAGAATGTCACCCATGGACTTTTATTCCTTCATGGATCAGCTGGAGGACGCGCTCCTTTCCATCCGGAAATTTGTATCCTTCATAACTCTGGCTGAGCAGTAGTCCGCCATTTTGGCCCCTCCAGCGATTTCCCGCGTGATCAAAGCAGACCCTGGATGTAACCTGTAAATTTTCTATAAACCACAGCAGTTCAACCAACTGTTCACGGGAGGAAAGGGGTTGAAAAGTTCCTTTTCGGCAATCCTCAAAGAGCGGTGAACCGGGCGAAGGATAAAAGGGGCGAGACCGGATGTAATCGGGATCTATTTTGTTCAGTACCCTTGCGGTATTTGTGGCATGGTTCTCCCACATTTCTCTTCCGCCCAGGCCCGGCATCCAGTATTCGGATAGCTGAAACCCGGCTTCTTTTGCTTTTCTGCCTCCTTCAATATGCCCTCTGCCCGTTACGCCCTTGTTGATTTTTTCAAGCAGGGTATCGTCACCTGTCTCAAGTCCCACATGCAACCTGTCCAGCCCGGCCTTTCTAATTGCTGTAAGTTCCACCAGTTTGCGCTGAACAAGAGTTCTGGATCTGGCATAGGTGGTAACCCGCTTCAGGGAAGGGAATGTTGTCCGCAAATGCTTTAAAATGTCCACCAGCTTTAGCGCAGGGAGAATCAAACTGTTCGCATCCTGGAGGAATGCCGTTTTTCCACCGGAAANAAGCCATTCATAGACCATTGGAAATCCATAGCCCTTGTTGAGTTCGGNCTCTCTTTCAAGGAGGGCAAAGGCCACGTTTCGGTTTATCTCACCACCGTAGCCCAGATCGTGTGAGAGCGATTTCAGTTGTTTGCAGATGGCCGCAATCGTATCCACGTCTCCCTTTACTTCTTCCGGAGACCGTAATTGGAACCGTTGGCCTTTATACATGCTGCAGAATGTACACCTGTTCCAGGGACAATTGCGGGTTACTCTGATGAGCAGGGAACTGCTTCCTCCTTCACTGGGAGGGCGGTAGATACCGGTTTCAAAGTCATATTTCGTGCGAACTTCGACAGTCATGGAAAACCCTC
>DUZB01000005.1 GCA_013349725.1 Deltaproteobacteria bacterium
ATGTCCACATAGCGAAAATGGAGGTATTCAGTATGCGAAGGGAACCGGTTCTGGTCAGTGGCGGCACAGGGTATGTGGGAGGGAGGCTTGTTCCTCTGCTTCTGGATTCCGGATATCGGGTCCGCGTTCTGGGTCGTTCCCTTTCCAAACTGGGATCGCGGTCCTGGGCGGGACACAAGAATATCGAGATGGTGCAAGGCGATTTCCTGGATTATGCGTCTCTGGAAAAGGCCGCCGAAGGCTGTTGGGCGGCTTTCTACCTGGTCCATTCCATGAACCCTCGATACAAGGATTTCGCCGAGGCTGATCGCAAAGCGGCCATGAACATGGCAATGGCGTCGTCCCGGGCAGGTCTGAATCGGATCATTTATCTGGGCGGCCTCGGGGTTGAGAGCAAGACTTTAAGCAAGCATTTACGATCCCGCACGGAAGTGGCCAGAATTCTGCAGTCCGGCGATGTCCCCACCACGTTCCTTCGCGCCGCCATGATCCTTGGGTCGGGAAGCGCCTCTTTCGAAATGATGCGATACCTGACGGAACGGCTGCCGGTCATGATCACGCCCCGTTGGGTCCACAATCTTGTACAACCGATCGCCATACGCAATGTATTGGGCTACCTGAAGGGTTGCCTCGATCATGATGAGACCATGGGCGGCACCTTTGATATCGGAGGTCCGGATATCCTGACCTACAAACAGCTCATGGAAACCTACGCAGAAGTAGCCGGTTTGAGGAAACGATGGATCATCCCCGTGCCGTTACTCACCCCCCAACTGAGTTCCTACTGGGTTCATCTGGTAACCCCCGTGCCTTCCCATATTGCGAAACCCCTGGCAGAAGGACTCCGCAACCCTGTGGTCTGCCAGGAAAACCGGATCCGTTCCATCATCCCGCAAGACCTGCTGGGGTGCAGAGAAACCTTCCGGCTGGCCCTGGGGCTGGTGAAGGAGCAGTGCGTTGAGACCTGCTGGGCGGATGCCGGACCCATCAGCTATCCCGAATGGGCGCAATGCGGGGATGCGCCTTACGCGGGCGGGACCGTCTTGGAGTCGGGATACCGGGTTTCGCTGGATGCCGCACCCAATGAGGTATGGGAAACCATTGTCCGTATCGGAGGGGAAACAGGCTGGTATTCATCCAGGTTTCTCTGGGCCTTGCGGGGCATATTAGATCGGCTGGTGGGCGGGATGGGTCTCAGGAGAGGACGTTCGGACCCGGTCCGACTTCGGCCGGGCGACCCGGTGGATTTTTTCCGTGTTATCGAGGTACGTGAAGCTGAGCAGCTCTCTCTGATCTCGGAAATGAAACTCCCCGGAGAAGCCATTCTGGAATACCGACTCCATTCTCTTCCGGAAGGGGGAACAGAGCTCCAGCAACTCTCCCGATTTTTGCCCAAAGGGATTTCAGGTCTGGTTTACTGGTATGTCCTCTACCCTTTCCACAAATACGTCTTTAAAGGAATGTTGAAAGGCATTGCCCGATCGGTGGGAAAACCAATTCTCGACGCCCCCGACCGTTTCGCCCCGAGACTTCCGCATGTCTGCCGCATCGATCCAAGATCGAATACCTGAAATCCGAAAAATGCTCAAATCTTAGATGTCGAGTCAATTTCGTAAGTCAATAGGAGGACAAAATGATCTTATTCAATCACTTATCCGCAGTGAATACAAGAATGACGAACCTGCCTTGAGATTTCTGGCAAACTTTCAAAAAATCAAATTATCGGAGCAGGGATCGAGCAGGAACCCTGATTGCCGGAAGTCATGGGGGAAATATCTTGACACTGAGTGGATCGGTCCCGCATCTGCGCGTAACGACATGCAACAATGCACAGGTGAATCTCGATGGCGACTTTGTTCTGTACTGGATGACGGCGTTCCGGAGAGTAAGCTGGAACTTTTCCCTAGACCGGGCCGTCGACTGGGCCAGGGAGTTACAAAAACCCCTTTTAGTGCTGGAGGCCCTTCGGTGCGACTACCCCTGGGCCAGTGACAGGCTCCACGCCTTTGTGCTTGAAGGGATGGCCGATAACGCTCGTGCCCTGGCCAATAGTTCTGCGGACTACTACCCGTATGTGGAGCGGACCCAAGGCGAGGGAAAAGGGCTCCTTGAATCCCTCTCCCTGCATGCCTGCGTCATTATCACAGACGACTTTCCCTGTTTTTTCATCCCCGCCATGACGAAGACCGCTTCCGGAAAGGTCGCTGTGCTCATGGAAAAGGTGGATGGCAACGGTCTACTCCCCCTCTCGCTATCTGAAAAGGCCTTTCTGGCCGCTTACCATTTCAGGCGCTTTTCTCAGAAGCACCTGCTTCCGCTCCTCAACCAGCAACCGAAAGCCCGGCCCTTTGCCGGCCTCGGACGGCAGACCTTACGTGTTATTCCCCAGAATGTCGCCGAAAAATGGCCTGCCCTATCTTTTGACCCGAAGAATCCTATCAGGACTTTCGTAAATACTTTGCCCATTGATCATCATGTACAACCGGTGAAAGATCGCGGCGGGACGGGTTCTGCGCGATCAGCTTTCGGAACGTTCATGGAAAGTCGGCTTTCATCTTACAAGAAAGATCGGAGCCACCCGGATCTGATGGCTGAAAGCGGCCTTTCTCCTTATCTTCACTTTGGACACATTTCTTCGCACGAGGTGGTTAAAGGGATACTGGAACGACAAGCATGGTCCCCGGAACAGTGCTCCGATCAAGCAAAAGGCCAGCGGGAAGGGTGGTGGGGGATGGATGAAAACGCCGAAGCCTTTCTCGATCAGATCATTACCTGGCGGGAACTCGGGTTTCAGTTCTGCTACAAACGTCCCGACTACCACGTATATGAATCCCTTCCAAAATGGGCGATAGAATCACTCCAACACCACGCCGAAGATCATAGGCCGTTTCTTTATACATTACAGGAATTTGAAGGAGCACTTACTCACGATTCCGTATGGAACGCAGCCCAGAACCAACTCCTCAAGAAGGGCAGGATCCACAATTACCTCCGAATGCTCTGGGGCAAAAAAATATTGCACTGGTCAGCCACCCCCCGTGAGGCTCTTCAGACTATGGAAAACCTCAATAACCGTTACGCCCTGGACGGAAGGGATCCCAATTCTTACACAGGCATTTTCTGGATACTGGGACGGCACGACCGGGCCTGGGGCCCTGAAAGAGCGGTTTTCGGAAAGGTGCGTTACATGACTTCAGCGAGCACTCAGCGAAAGCTCCGCATGAAGGAATATCTCCGGAAATTTGCGGTCAACGGATAGACAAGACAGCCGCGTCACCCGTTTCCGCAGTGCTTTTTGAACTGGTCTTTTTCGTGCAGCTTGCGCGAATCGCTACAAGAACAAGGATACTGCCCAAGCGGGTGATTTCTCCCCATCTGCCTGAACATTATGATGAATACACCGAATATTTCGGTGTGGGCGTGAAACAGGGACCCAGTCCAAAATTGTGGTTTTTTGCTTCAGATGCTTCACGACCTTTCCTCACCTCAAACGAAAAGATATGGGCGGTTTTCGAACCTGCGCTGCGGAAAAGGCTGGCTGATCTGGATGAATCGGCGAGAAAGTCTGGTTCACATCAGGTGGTCCAGGGAAAACACCCTTAAAAGAAGGATGTTGGTTCTAATCCTCTGTTTGAAACCTGAAGACACTCTCACAAAGTATGGCTGTTGCCTCTCAGTGAAAATGTTCAAGAACGACCAAAGGTCGCTCATTACGGTCTTGCCCACGCCACACCATATTGGATGGCCTGTTTCTCAAAATGAAATCTGATGTAACTGCTATGTATCACAACAGAAGCAAACGGTGACATACCAGTTCGATAACTCATCCGAGCAAGATCGAATTTGCCATCCTGCTCATTATTCAGCGCCACTACATCTTGTGGTCGAATCCTTTTCAGACCGTTAATCCATGAGTGAAGGATGCCTATATTTAATCTTGAAATTGAATATTTTCAAAAAAAGTGAAGGATTGATCTTCCGGTCTTGACAATGTGTGGATGCTGAGGGCGGGGTCCTGCTAATTTCCGTGTGGGGGCATAGGGACGCCTTTAACTTTTCAACTTTAGCGCCTTGGTGAAGATGTTTTAGACTGTAAAAATAGTATGTTAGTCAATTAAGTTAACAAGTTAAGGGCGTCCCCATGCTACTCCCGAGGGCGTATTCAACCAAATCGGTCTTCGATCCGCGCTTGGGCCGTGCCCTTTCAGCCCGCTCCTCGAGTTCGCGGTAGGCACTGCGCCAGGCTGAAAGAGTATATGTGAAGCACGGGAGCATGTCATGCCTCCCTTTATGCCAGCCCGTGGAACTGGTTTTCAAGGCTTCGTAGTAGTCCTCTTTGGTTTGTTCAACGACCCGCTCAAAACTGATGTATCTTCCGATTTCGTGACCGTGTTGGTAGCATAAAAAAAGCGTCAACAACCTGGAAAAGCGAAAAGGGGACAGGCAAATTATTTTCCCTCCGGGGTAGCTCCGGAAGATGGTTCTGGGATTTTGCGATTGAGGATTGCCCGAAGATGGCCTGAAGCTGGGATGTGAAAACGATGAGTTATTGATTTCCAGACCCTTAAGCCACAGTAGCGGCGATGCCGTTCCCCTCAACCATAGTTTCCGTGGCGCCGATGAGGCAACCCATTTGGCTGGTCATATCGGGTCCGCCGGATCGTCTTTTTGTCTTGACACGTTCCCTTTCACTCCCTAAAATTTGTTGAAAAAACCATAATGAGGATTAACATGGGAATGGCGTTTTAAAACCTGGGGATGACTGTAAGGCAATGACCTGCAGGCCCTGTCATACAGAACAGGACAGAAAGCACGATCTGCACTGTTTTTCGACCCGGAACCTGAAAACCAAGGAGAAGAAAGCATATTTTGGAAGATGACCCGGAAAGAGGTTTTTTGGCCTTTCTGAAATTCCTGTTCAAGAGAAAGTCTCACATAGACGACAGCAATGATCTTAACGTAGAGATCCATGACCTCATGGATGAAGGGCAGGCCAAGGGCCTCATTTCAGACGATGAGTCCCATATGGTTTACGGGGTACTTGATTTAAAGGAAATGGAGGCCCACTCCATCATGGTCCCGCGTATTGAGATCTCTTCCGCTTCTTTAGATTCCACACTCCGCCAGGTCATAGACCTGGTTACCGAATGCGGGCACACCAGGATACCGATCCACAAGGACAACATCGACCATACCATCGGAATTCTCCACTCAAAAGACCTCCTGCGGTTTTTAGGCAAGGATGGCGATTCAAAGCTGCCCCCGGAGATCCTTCGAAGCCCTTTTTTCGTACCGGAAACAAGGAAAGTCATTGATCTTCTCAAGGATCTGCAGAAAAATAGAGAACACCTTGCTGTCCTTACCGATGAATACGGGGGTACAGCAGGGATTATCACCATAGAAGATATCCTGGAAGAGATCGTCGGAGAAATCATGGACGAGCACGACAACGAAACGGATCGACTCATCCCGCTCGATCACGGGACGTTTCTTGTGGATGCCAGGTTAGAGGTGGAAAAACTGGAAGAGGCCCTTAAAATAAAACTTCCAGAGGGAGACTTCGAATCCGTAGGCGGTTTTATCATCCATCTNATCGGCAGAATCCCCGATGTGGGCGAAAAAATCACCTTCGAAGGGATGGAAATCACCATCCAGGAAGGGGATCAAAGGAAAATTGACAAAATTCTTTTCTCTCGACACGTAAGCCCGGTCGCCCCGGAACAGAAAGAGCTTGAAATCCCTGATTCAGGCCACGCATGACCGCATCCTATGCCCATTCCTGAAAACCGTTACAGCCTGAATCTTCGATCCTGTCTGCTTGCAGTATTTTCGGGATTTTTGCTCACAGCGGCCTTTCCGCCCGGCCATCTTTCTTTTACGGCATGGATCGCTTTGATTCCCCTCTTGAAGGGCATTGAAAACCGTTCAGGTTTTTCCGCTTTCAATCTGGGGGTCATGGCAGGACTCGCCCACTTCCTGAGCCTCATTTACTGGATCATCGTTGTCCTTGAACATTACGGGAATCTCGGTTTCATCACAAGTTTGACAGCGCTTGTCCTTTTATCGTTTTATCTCTCTCTCTTTACCGGTCTTTTTTCCTGTTTCACCTCATTTCTCAAAGATTCCCGTTTTTTCGTTCTTTTTATAGCCTGTTTCTGGGTCGGCCTGGAATATGCAAAAGCCCATTTCCTGACCGGTTTTCCCTGGTGTCTGCTGGGATACAGCCAATTCAAGCACCTGTACATTATCCAGATCGCCGACCTTTTCGGTGTTTACGGTCTGTCCTTTCTCATAGTCGTCGTAAATGGAGTTCTTTATCGGGCACTGTTCAGATCTCCCAGGCCTACTGGAAGAGTCCTGAGATGGGAAATCCCTCTGGCACTGATCCTCATGATGGGAACCCTCTCCTATGGATACTACAGGCTGTCGAACATTTCCCTTGAAACCGACGAAACGAAAAAAATCAATGCGGCTGTCATACAGGGAAATATTGACCAGTCTCTGAAATGGAATCCACAGTTTCAGGCGCAAACGGTGCTGACCTACGAAAGGCTTACCCAATCCACCTTTTCCTTCGAACCGCAAATTATCGTCTGGCCCGAAACATCCCTCCCTTTCTTCTTTCAGAACAACCGCGACTTTGTTCCGCTGATTTTCTCCCTGTCGAAAAAATCCGGCGCGGCCCTGATATTCGGCAGTCCCGCCTTCAAGCGCACAAAGGGCCACGTTGAATTTTTCAACCGGGCCTACATGATCGAACCCGGGGCACTGGATGTGAGCCATTACGACAAAATCCACCTGGTGCCATTCGGGGAATATGTTCCCCTGAAGAAATTCCTCCCGTTTATACACCGCCTGGTCCAATCAGCCGGTGATTTCACCTCGGGCGCCAGCGCTTTGCCCCTGAAAACGAATGGCATTTCCGTTGGAGTCCTTATCTGTTTTGAGGGAATTTTCCCTGAGCTGGCGAGAGATCTAACCACGAACGGGGCGACTATCCTGGTGAACCTGACCAACGATGCCTGGTATGGCATGACCAGCGCTCCGTTTCAGCATCTCAGCATGGCGGTCTTTCGCTGTGTGGAAAACAGAAGGCCCATGTTACGGGCAGCAAATACGGGGATCAGCGCGTTCATCGGACCAGATGGAAGGATTCAGGAAACCAGCGACCTCTTCAGCGAAGCCGTGCTGATGCAGACCATTTCTATTCCAGCCCCCAAAAAGAGCCTGTATACCCGGATTGGAGATATTTTTGCCGCCGGATTGCTTGTGATCACTTTTTTGAAGACTTTTTGGATTTTTTTCCAGAGAAGGAGAGCAGGAGGAACGCCATTAAAGTAAAGATTCAGGTCAGAAAGGTCCGGCTTTGGGTTACCCCTGTAAAGGGCTGTTTTAAACCAAATAAAAAAAAGGCGAACATCCAACCGTCATGTTCAGAACACCGACCACACTGCCCACACTGCCTACTCCCTGCTGCCTACCGCCTACTGCTTCCCCCCCCTGTTCAATGATATGAATCAGTCCCGTTCTGCTTTCCAACCCCCCAGGAGGTGCAGGTGCAGATGGAAAACGTACTGTCCACCGCCCCGTTCCACATTGTAGACCAGTTTATACCCTGTCTTATCAATCCCATGTTCCACTGCTACTTTTTTGCCGGCGAAAACGAGGTCGGAAAGTATAGTCCGGTCCTCTTCCTCCAGGTCATTGATGCTTCGAATATGTTTTTTTGGCACCAGAAGGATGTGTACCGGTGCATGGGGCTTGATATCTTTAAAAGCCACCAGGTTTTTTCCTTCGTAGACCAGTTTCCCCGGTTTTTCACCGCGAACAATCTGGCAAAAGATACATTCCTCGTTTTCCATTCTCCCTCCTCACTCTGCAACTCGTCGAACATGCGATACCAAACCCATAAATCGTGGCCATTCTGTCATGAAGAACACGAAGGGTTTAAGAGCTTGAATTCCTGTTCATGCTCTTCATGTCCTTCATGGTAAAAAAAGCCCTTCTTTACAGGATCTCACCGGGCACGTAATTTGCCGCTTGAGCATATCTTTCGAAAAGAGGCTCGGCCTTGGCTATCACCTCTTGAATCTGTTCCCGGGCGTTGCCGGCAAAATGATTGGCATCTTCCAGAATTCTGTTGATCTGCTCCTCTGTCACACCGGCCTCCCTGAACACTTTATCTTGTGCCAGTCTTCGGGAAAGCTGCGGCGATGTTCCCTTTTCCCTCATGGACATGGCCTCGGCCACTGCATGCCGTTTTATGGCTTCATGGGCTGTTTCTCTTCCTACCCCGGCCTTAACCGCTGTCATGAGGATCTCCGTACTGGCTAAAAAAGGAAGGTATCGTTCCACCTCTTTTTGAATGATCACCGGATAGGCCCCCATGTTGTGAAGAACCGTGAGGGTGGTCTCGCACAGTCCATCCGAGGCATACATGGCATCGGGCATCACAATCCTTCGCACCACGGAGCAGGACACATCCCCCTCCTCCCACTGATCCCCGGCTAATCGGGATGCACCATCCGCATACATCTTGATCAAGGTGGCAAATCCGCAGATCCGCTCGGAGCTCCGGGTGTTCATCTTGTGTGGCATGGCGCTTGAACCCACCTGTCCCTTTTTGAATCCTTCCGTAACCAGTTCATAGCCGGACATGAGACGCATCCCTTTGGCAAAGTCTTCACAGGCCGAGCCCATGAAGGCCAGATGACTGACGAGGGAATAGTCCAGAGACCGGGGATACACCTGGCCCGTGCAATCCAGGACCTCTTCAAAACCGAGGCTCTCCGCCACCATTTGCTCAAGCATTCGCGTTTTTTCAAAACTCCCCAGAAGGGTCAGCATATCAAACTGGGTGCCCACGGGACCTTTTATCCCTCGAAGGGGATAAGCACTCAGGAAGGCCTCGAACTGTTTCAAGTGAACCAGAAGCTCTTCGGCCCACATGGAAAAACGCCGTCCTAACAGCGTGGGTTGGGCGGCCTGATGATGGGTTCGGGCCGTAAGGACAATATCCCGGTATTCCCGAGCCCGATCCAGCATGTGCCTGAGGACCGACACATACCGGCCAAGGATGATCCGGGAGGCCTTCTTGAACTGCATCTGCTCCACATTGTCGGTAAGATCCCGACTGGTCATGCCCTTATGGATATGTTCGGCCTTGTTCGCTGCCTTGACAAAACCCTCAATCTTGGCTTTGACATCGTGTTTGGTTTCCAGCTCCCGCTGTCTGATAAAATTCAGGTCGATGTCCCCCTTTGCAGCCTCATAGCCCTCAATCACATCAGACGGGATCGAAAGCCCCAGTTTTTGCTGGGCCCGCATCACTGCGATCCAGAGCTCGCGTTCCGCCAGTATCCTTCCCTTTTCCGAAAAGATCCGGTTGATTTCAGGGCCGGCGTATCGCTGTGACAATACATTGCTATTGGTCATGGTTTTCCTCTTTAAGCTAACGGCTAATTGCTAAAAGCTAATTGCAGTCTTTAGGTTTCAGTCATCCTTTCTACTGCGGTAAATCTTGATTTTAACTTTTTCCAGTGTAGCCAACCCTTCTTTGACCGCATCGTCGATCAGCGGAAGGAAGCGCTCTATTTTTTCCTGGGTGTCAACAATTTCGACAATGATGGGAAGACTGGAGGAGAGTCTGAGCAGTTTGGCAGTATGCACACGGCTGTGAGCACCGAAGCCTTCAATACCCCGGATAGCTGTTGCTCCCGCAAGACCGAATTTTCGGGCCTCCCGCACGATCCATTCATACAGCGGTTTTCCCTCGAACCTGTCGCTTTCTCCAATAAAAATCCGAAGCAGATGACCCTCTTCCGGTAATACCATGACTCTCCTCGTAAATAACTTCGTTTGGTTTCCAGATTCCGGTTTCCGGTTGCCTGTTATCGGCGCTGGGTGCTCCCCGCCGCCTACTGCCTACCGTTTTTTGTCTTAAAGGGGTCTCAACAAACTGTAGCCGATAAACACGGCAGCCAATCCAAGGACCACCTGGACCAGGACATTCATGGCTGCCGATAAAAATTCCCCATCCTTCATCAGAGCCAGTGTCTCAAATCCGAATGTGGAAAATGTGGTAAACCCTCCCAACACACCGATCAACAGAAAAAGCCTGGTCTCCGGGCCGAAGACCTGGCGAACCTCAAACAGCCCGTTCAGCAGTCCAATAAGAAAACATCCCAATATATTCACTACAGCTGTGCCACTGGGAAACGAGCTGTTCGGAAACAGCTGATAGACTGCCCCGGCCAACAGGTACCGTCCGATGGCGCCAAGAAACCCTCCCGCTCCAACAAACAACACATTAACCATCTTCGTATTTATTCTCCGTGAATGTCCACGATTCCATTTTCTTAAGGCCTCCGCGAATTTATATGCCATATATCCATTGAAAAGGTCAAGGAATGTCATAGGCACACAGCAATTCTCTTTATCGGCTTTACTGGTCTTAGGCCATAGGGAAAACAGTCACAGCGAGAATTGCTGTCCAAGATGCAAAAACCTTGACAATCCGCAACAATCCTGATTAGATTTTTCTTGAGCATGCGGATCATAAATCACAGATCCGGGTATTTGTTCATGGAACACAGGTTCCCATAATAAGGAGATACTATATGTCAAGATATGTACGGTGGGGATTTCTTTCATTTTAAGAGGAAAAGTAATCGAAGTAAATACGGACTTGAAATAATTTCCATCAACCATTACATTTCAGTCATCAGAGAAACCGTTTGCCAGTAAGGGCGCACACAGCATACCGGAGGAGCATCATGTACACAGAAATCATAGACAGCATCGATTCTATTACCATGACACTTGAAGAGTTGCGAGGTCATCTTTGACTTAGACGCCCAGGAAGAAGAACTGAGAAAAATAGACAAAATGATGTCAAGCAAGGATTTCTGGCAGAAAGACCAGGACCGGATATCCCAACTATCTCAGGAGCGGTCCGTTCTTAAAGAGACGATCGATACCTGGCAGGCCTTGCATAGCCAGGCTGAAGATGCCAGAATCATGGCAGATATGGCCAGAGAAGAAGATGATGAAATCACGCTGAAAGAGGTGTTCGACGAAATTCGCCTGGCCAGTAAAAAAGTAAAGAGACTGCAACTGGATTCCCTGCTTTCCGAGCCGGATGACAAACGAAACGCCATCGTTGCCATCAATGCCGGGGCCGGGGGCACGGAAGCCCAGGACTGGGTTGAAATGCTTTTCAGGATGTACACCCGTTGGGCGGAAACCAGGGGAATGAAATCCCAGGTTATTGACTACCTTCCGGGAGATGAAGCAGGAATCAAAAACGTCACCTTTACCATATCAGGCGACTATGCTTACGGAAACCTGAAATCTGAACACGGGATCCACAGGATGGTCAGGATTTCCCCGTTTGACGCCACCAAGAGGAGGCATACCTCTTTTGCGTCAGTATCGGTACTGCCCGAGATTGATAACGACATCGTTATTGAAGTGGATGAAAACGATCTCCGGATCGACACCTTCAGGGCCAGCGGCCCAGGGGGTCAACATGTGAATAAAACCAGCTCCGCCATAAGAATTACCCATCTTCCGAGCGGTATCGTCACCCAGTGCCAGAACGAAAAATCACAGCACCGCAACAAAGATATGGCCATGAAGGTGCTGAAATCAAAGCTCTACGATATCGAGAGGAACAAACTCGAACAGAAAAAGCATGAAATGCACGATACAAGCAAGGACATTTCGTGGGGAAGCCAGATACGCTCCTACGTGTTCAACCCCTACCAGTTGGTAAAAGACCACCGCACGAACACAGAAACGGGAAACGTGGAGAGGGTAATGGACGGAGATATTGAAACGTTCATTGACGCATATCTGAGAAGGAAAAACAGGTAAGGCGGCTATTCATCGGGAAATTCGTTCCCACGCAGAACGTGGGAACGAATGGAAACAGAGCGAAGCGATTCCACAAATATTCAATATTCAATCGTCAATATTCAATCCAATCTTCGTCAATCCGAAATCCGGGGCTTGGTTCTAACATGGTCCATTAGATTTATTTTCTTACTCATAATCTTAATCGTAACCATAATCGGACAGCTCTAAAATAGGCTGTAAGAGTAAGATTATGATTACGATTAAGATTATGACCTTCCGAACGTACTCTCGACTAATTGGATCAAGTGGTCGAATTTAAAAACAAGCCCGAAATCCGCAATCCGAAATCCGCAATAGGAAGGCAGCAGCTACCGGGCGTGATATACGAGTTCGATACTCTCGATATAGGCGTCAATGCCGTCACAGATGCCCCGGGCAATTTCCTGCTGATACTTTCTGCTCATCAGCCTCTTCTTTTCGGTGGAATTTGAAAGGAAACCCACCTCCACAAGGATTGCCGGCATTTCCGCACCGATCAGCACATAAAAAGGCGCCTGCTTCACGCCAAGGTTTCTGGTTCCTCCATGCCCTTTCTCGATAGCGCTGTACATGCCTGACTGGACCTTGTGGGCCAGTCTGCTCGATTCATAGATCTTTGTATTCAACATCAGGTCGTTCAAGATGGTCTGTAGATCGCTTATATTCTTCTCCGAGGTGGCGTTTTCTCTCGCGGCCACCATCACGGCGCCCTTGTCGGTAGCCATATTCAGGAAGTAGGTTTCCAGCCCTTTAATATTCCTGCTTTTGTGGGCATTTACATGAAGGGAGATGAAAAGATCGGCCTTTTTCATGTTGGCAATGGCGGTCCGGTTCTCAAGCGACATGAATTTGTCCCGATCTCTCGTGAGAAACACTTCACAGCCTAATTTCTCTCTCATTTTTTCGGCAAGCAGTTTCGCAATGCTCAATGTGATGATCTTTTCCTGCAGCCCCCCCGGGACATAACAGCCCGGATCCCTTCCGCCGTGCCCTGGGTCGATAACAATGCGTTTCACATTCAATCCGAGCTGCCTGGCGAGGGAAATGTTTTCATCCGGGGGGCCCGCCTTTTTAACGCCCCTTTGAACCATCCGTTTTTTTGCGACAGGTTCTTCCCCTGCATTGACAACCGGCTCATTGCTCGTCTTTGGCGGCTCTTTCGGAAATCTGCGCACATCCACCACGATTCGAAAAGGGTCAAAAAGATGAAAAATATCGTATCCACCGATTTTTTCTATATCAAGGACCACGCGAACCGTTTTTTTCGTAAACTGACCGGCTCTGGCCCTTTGAAGCAGTTCGTTCTTAATGGCCAGATCCGTGTCAATGTTTTTGGCTACGCGTGCGTTTTCCAGATCGATGTACAAGCGGCGTGGTTTTTCATGGTCCGGATCGGCTTTCAGTAAATGGTGCTCATATTTTACGGGGCCTCCGGCATCCACCACCACCCGTGTGTAATTCGGGGTTGACCAGTAACGGATGTCTTTGATTGCCACCTTTTTCGTCCCGCCCTTTGCCCGTTCTACTGTCTTATTGTCCGCACTGCGTAACTTCACTGAAAGCGCATCAATCTTCTTCTTCGCTCGCGGACGCATGTCGCCTTCAGGAAAGTTCACGTCCACCTTCAGGAATTCCACATAGGCCTGGGTCGGGTCATCAAGGGATGTATAGTAGATCTCCCCTATCCTGTATTGGGCGTCATCTGCGAGGCGATGGCTTTTGTACTGATCGGCCAACTGCCGATAGAGGGTAACGGCCTCGTCAATATCCGTCGATTTCCCGGAATACTTGTAAAGAAAGGTGTAGAGTTTGGCAGCGTTGAATAACGCCCAGGGAGCTTCTTCGCTCTTCGGGTAGGACTTGTAGACTACCTGGTAATTCCTGATGCAGGCTATCCAGTTGTGACGATATTGTTTCTTTTTCGAAGAATTTAACAGGTTTTTTTTGCAGAGATCAGACTTTTCAAGGAGAACCTTGGTCCCTTCTTTGGCCGAACACACCCCGTCGTACACGCCCCCAAAAAGAAGCGCGGCAAGGATGAGAAACAAAAAATGATAAGCTTTAATTCCCATGAATTCCCATCAGAGATATGGGGCACATTCAACTCTTACGAATTTATCAATTTACAATAGTCAATCTTCAATAGTCAATTAGAGGCCTCCCACCTTTCTGAATCCACATATTCCTTCAGCTTGCCGAGCTCCACCAGGGCCTCAATCGGGGTCATGGCATTGACATTGATTCCGCGAATCCACTCCCTCAGATGCGGTTCAAGGGACCCAAAAAGATCAAGCTGCACCATCCCGCCTTTTGGATGTTTCCTGCTTTCAGTCGCCAGACGGGGCCTGCCGATCTCGTCTCTTTCAGCGCCTTCAAGATTGTTCAGGATCTCCTTTGCCCTCTCAATCACCCCTTCAGGAATTCCCGCGATCCGCGCCACCTGAATTCCATAACTTCGGCTGGCGCTCCCCGGNACCATTTTTCTGAGAAAAACGATTTTATCATTCCACTCCCTGACGGCCACATTAAAATTCTTCACCCTCGTCATGGTCGTAGCCAGTTCGGTCAGTTCATGATAGTGCGTGGCAAAAAGCGTTCGCACACCCTCCCCTTTGAGATCGTGGAGAGATTCCGCTACAGCCCAGGCGATACTTAAACCATCATACGTACTTGTACCCCTTCCAATTTCATCCAGTACCACCAGACTTTTTGCCCCGGCATGCCTCAATATGTTGGCCGTTTCATTCATCTCCACCATAAATGTACTTCGTCCCCTTGCCAGGTCATCAGACGCCCCCACCCTGGTGAAAATGCGATCCACAATTCCTATGACAGCCTTTGAAGCCGGCACGAAACTCCCCATCTGCGCCATCAGAACCGTAAGGGCGGTCTGCCTGAGGATGGTTGATTTACCGGCCATGTTCGGTCCCGTAATGATGATAATCTGCTGGTCTCCCGCGTTCAGATAAATATCATTGGGCACAAAATCTTCCTCTTTCACACTTAACTCTACAACGGGATGCCTGCCATCTACAATGTTTAATTCCAGGCTTTCGTTTATTTCAGGGCAGGTATAATTATGGTTTTCGGCCACCTCCCCGAGCCCCGCAAGCACATCAATAATCGACACTAATTCGGAAGTCTCCTTTATTCGCTGGTTCTCCCGTGCGATTTTTTCCCTGATTTCTTCAAAAAGGTGCGCCTCCAGCTCAACCCTCCTCTCTTCCGCGCCAAGGACCTGGCTTTCTCTGATCTTGAGGGCTTCCGTAATATACCGCTCTCCGTTCACGAGAGTCTGCTTCCGCACATAATCAGGAGGCGCAAGATGAAGGTTCGATTTTGAAATTTCTATATAGTATCCGAAAACCCTGTTAAATCCCACTTTCAGGTTTGAAATTCCTGTCCTCTCCCTTTCAGATACGGCAAATCCGGCAATCCAGCTTTTTCCGTCCCGACTCATGGAAACCAGATCATCGAGGTCCCTGTTATATCCTTTCTTTATAAATCGCCCCTCTTTCATGGATAAAGGGGGTTCGTCATGGATAGACCCTTCAATAAGAGCGACAACATCTTCAAGGAGATCGATCCCGGAAGCAATATCCGAAAGAAGCGTGCTCGTGGATTGTTCCAACGATTTCCTGATGGACGGAAGAATGGCAAGGGAGGACTTGAGGGCCAGAAGATCTCTTGCGTTTGCCCGCTTCAAGCTGATCCGGCCGTTTAGTCGTCCTAAATCATAGATGCCTTTAAGATCGTCCCGCATTTCAGATCTGAAAAGGGGATTATCCTTGAAGCAGGCAACCGCGGCTAATCGTGCCCTGATGGCATCAACCTTCACGAGCGGGTATAATATCCAGTTTTTCAGAAGACGGCTGCCCATGGGTGTAACGGTCTTATGGAGGATATCAAAAAGAGTCCCCTTTACGGTTTGACGACTCATGGATCTGAGTAACTCCAGGTGGGTGCAGGTGGAGTCATCCAACACCATGAAGTCGGTCAGGTGATAAGAAACGATCTCTCTGATATGCGCGGGGAGGCCTCTTTGGGTATCTCTCAGATAGTGGACCAGGGCGCCGGCCGCGTGAATTCCCTGCACCATGTCCTGAAGACCGAATCCTGCCAGGGAACTGACTTTTAATTGTTCCTTCAAAAGCCCTTCCGACCTGTGCGGGTCAAAAAAATCCCCGTTGAGAATTTCCAGCCGATATCCGGAAAGCGCCTCCATCCCCGCAAGGCCGCTATGCTCGGGAATCAGAAGCTCGACAGGTCCTATCCTTGCGATCTCATCAAGAAGCTGTTCAAAAGAACGGATCTCCGTTACCCGGAATTCCCCCGTGGAAAGGTCCAGATGGGCGAGGCCGTACATTTCGTCGCCTTCCGATACGGAGGCCATGAAAATATTGGCCTTGTGATCCACCTCCTGCTCATCCACCACCACCCCCGGAGTGACCACCCTTACCACTTCTCTTTTGACGATGCCCTTGCTTGCCTTGGGATCTTCCGTCTGCTCACAGATCGCGACTTTCACGCCACTATCCACCAGCTTGCCGATATAGGCCTTGTAAGCATGGTAGGGAATGCCGCACATGGGTATTTTCTCCCCTTTGTACGTTCCCCTCGCCGTGAGGGTAATTCCCAGAATTTTGGATGCCTGGACCGCATCGTCAAAAAACATCTCATAAAAATCTCCCATGCGAAAAAATAAAATAGCATCCGGAAACGCTTCCTTGATGCTCAGATACTGTCTCAACATGGGAGTCATTTGATTGCGATCTTCTTTCATTCCTTGCTTTCAACCACGACCACCGAGGAATCAACCAGACCGATAGTATCCCACATATTGCACTGGGGGCACCTCCACTGAAGATCGTCCGGTTCAAAACCACACTGGGAGCACTGGAAACGGAGATATGGCATATTCAGAAGGGAGAGAATTTCCACGTAATCGGCGACGATCTCCTTTTCTTTCCCGTGACTGATCAGGATCTCCCCTTTAAATCTCCTGGCCTCCCAGAACGTGGGATCCAGTTCAAGAGCGTTTTCAGCCTCTTTCAGGGCCCCATTCACATCATTTTCGTTATAGAGGTATCTCGCCAGCGCCATATGGGTAAAGGCATCCTTGTTGGAGCTGGCGCATTCTTTCAGAAAATCTTCTACCGGCTTCAGGTTTCTCATTCTGGAGTAGGCCCCCTCTAATCTGCGGTAGGCCAGAAAAGTGAACTGGGGAGCGATTGCCACCACTTTTTTCCATGTGGAAATAGCTTTTTCGTACTCTTCCCTCGCAAAGAAAAGATCTCCCAAGTGGAGATAGGCGTCGACGCAACCTTTATACGTGCTTATTGCCTTTCCAAAAAAAACCTTTGCCCGGTTTAAATCCCCTTCCATCTGGCAGATTTTTCCATTTTCCACCAGGTAATGGGCAAGAATATGACTAAAATCTTTCCTGCTGATCCTTGCAATCTTCTGTCTTGTGATGTAGGCATTATCCCAGTCCTTCAGCTCTTCATAGATTCGCTCCAGTTCTTCAAAGGTTTCCACATCATTGGGGCGTTTCTGCGTTACTTGAAGAAATGTCTTGAGCGCCCTGTTCAGGAATCCCCCTTTCCTGTAATCTTTTCCAAGATCGAGAAGCGCCCTTATTTTTATCTGTTCATCGATGTTCGGTCTTAAGATAATGTTCTGCCGGATACGAATGGCACGATCAATATCTCCTTTTGACCTGTAGAGATTTCCAAGCGCCACATAGGTTTCAATGGTATTGGAATTCACCTGAACCGACTTGGTGAATTCTTCTATGGCCTGGTCCCGATCGTCGGAGAGCAGAAACTGTATCCCCTTGAAAAAAGACTTATCTCCGGTTTCAGCTGCAATGCCGGCCCTTTCCCTGGATTTTCGAAAATACCCCATTAGGGCAACACCGATAAGGACGACGATGAAAATCGCCAGCAATATCTGAAGGGCGGGGGTATCAGTAAACCATTGCCATGTGGATTGCATCTGGGCTAATCCTGCGCTTCAGCAAGCTTTTCCGGTTCCATATCCCGGGTCGTTACGGGTAAATTCCTCAGGGAGTTCAACTCCTTTTCCTTTTCCCTGACTTCTTTTGTCAAAGAGTTGAGCTCTTTTTTGATACTGAGACGCTCGCCAATGCCGTAAACCCACACTGCTATAACACCCACCAGAAACGCGATAATGGCAATCATAAAAACAGACATTCCGTCTGTGTCATGCTCAAAAAAGAACAGATGCGCCTTGAAACTTATGGGTGTTGATAACGCGGCGTAGTTTTGAACAGCCAGAACTACAACAACAAGCAAAAACAGGATAACCACAATCACTTTTAAATGTCTCATTCCCCGCCTCCATAGTAATTTATTAATTTCTATAACTCTTCGATAGAAGACCCTTTTCAAATTTACACATTCATATCGGAATAATCGTTCCCGAAACTGTCTCTCCAAATTCAAGGATTCCGATGGAATGCACTCCGGATGAACTGTAACCGGTAGCCGTGCCGGGGTTGAAGAAAAGAATTCCGTCTTTCAAATGGTTGGCCGCTTTATGAGAATGACCATAGACGATTACGTCAACATCATGAAAAAGCGGCTGTATCCTCTCTTCCAGTCCCTCGGAGGAGCCCCATCCATGAATAAGCCCGACCCGGTGTTTTCCAATATTCAACACCTTTCTGTCGGGCAGAATGGCCCTCATCTCAAGGGGATCCATATTGCCGTAAACCCCGTGGAACAGCCCCTTTTCCAAAAATTCCACCACATTCACAGAGACAATATCCCCTGCATGGATGATCAGGTCCACACCGGACAGGTATTGATCGTAAATTCGTTGAAAATCGTGTGTCATGCCTCTCAGATGGGTATCTGATACGACTCCTGCTTTCATCCTTTGATCCGCTCCTCCTGATTTAATGGAAATAACCGTAGATGAGTATACCGATCTGGATGAAAAAGACAAGCCATAATCCCCGGACGGACCGATTCTTATTTCTCTTTTCCTACTCTGAGCAACTATTCTCGTTTCCACCCACAAATAGCCCTTTTCTCTCCGAACCGCAGGTTTTCCGAAAAAGAGAGAGGGAGAAGGGACAGGTAAATCATTAATTTTTTGCAACGCTTTCAGAAAGCCGCTTGAGGGAATAGATGCCATCCATCGCCTTTCTTCAAGCCCAAAATGGATATTCATCGACATTGATCGATTCTGTGAGTGAAAAGTCAGACCCGGTCAAAGAATCATTGATTGATATACTGGGAACCTTGGTCAAGGATTATGAGGATCGAAATATTCCGGAACCGGAAGGCGATCTAATCGGAAGTCTGAAGTATTTGATGGCCGAGCATGGAATACAACAAAGAGATCTAAAAATCCGTGGTCCAAAAGGTAAGGTCATGAATTTCTCTTTTGTCCAGTCTTAAGTTGTCGCAATGTTATATTTTAATATCCGAAAGTCATGTAAAAGAGAATCCATCTCGATCTATTAGCTTGACCAAACCGTCATGATGATCGGTTATGATCCTGCACGGACATTTACGGCCTTCACGCGGGTCATCTTGCGCTGAAGCAACGGATGCGAATGCGAAAAGAAACAGTGCGATAATTGCAGTGATTGCTGCTGACTTTTTCATGGTTTTTCCTCCTTTGTCTCAGGCAGGATACAGGAACCTCTGCTCATTCGCGTGATTGGTGTTATTCGTGGTCGAAAAAAGCGCTTTCATATTCTTTCTCTGTTTCGGGGTGGTACACGGCCATTGGGTAGTGAATATTTGGCTCATAAATGGCTTGTTCCTGGGAAAAACATCCGCTTCCACGGAGGGGAGAAACTCGTCCGATATATCCGGAAACTCTGCAAAGATAGAAGTGCTCCCAAGGACGATGAGTTCCTTGTCGTCAGCGATGCTCCCCGCGGCCCTGATAATATGTTCCAGCTTCAAACGATTCATAGATTTTCCACCTTTCCCTGGAGGTCAGTATTCCGCAAAACGGGCTGGATTGCCGCAAATGCCGTCCCTTTTCATCGGGCGAAACCATCACATCAATGATATTATCTACAGGACTGTCTAAGATTTTTTGCCACTCCATCAAAACAGGAATCTCTCCGTTTTCATCGATCCATCGATCGAGGTTTTCGCGGACCATTGAGATAAGCTCGGGTCTGGCGCGCAGACGTTTGGCTACCTCCCGATGAAGCGTAATGCTTCTCTCTTCCAGTCGCCTATGATCTGACCACATGATATTCCCTTCATCGATAATTAATACCTAAAACCTGCATTCAGACCTCAATCTTCTGACAGGATCAACAGGATTAACGGGATAAAACAAAAAAGGTTATAAGTATCCTGAAAATCACGTAAATCCTGTCAAAATAACCCGGTAAGAATGGTTCGCTACATCAAAATTAGACATTCATTTGAAAGCGTCGTCATTCCGGGCATGACCGCCGTCTTTTTGGCGGGCATGACCCGGAATCCAGGAATTTGGTGCAGACAAACTGGATTCCCGCGTTCGCGGGAATGACGTGGCTGGGGTGGCATTAGTATTTTCATCGTAAAACCCCACAACATGTATGCTTATGTGAAGCATTACATGTAGTGGAAAGAAGACCATTAATAGCCCCATCAGAAGAAATTATCAATACATTTGAGTCCCTTCTTTTGCAAGACATCTCCCATTTCTGAAAAAGAGGGTTTCAGGGTTCTGGTTAGATTTTTTTGTTTTCTTTTTTAAACCCTTTCTCACCTCGCAGGGCGAAATGAGAAACGACCAGGGCCAATAGTTGATGCAAAATCTCATTTGACGCGAGGAATCACTTGATGTATAAACATTATTCTTCATTTTGACAAAGAACTTCCGGGAGAGAGAACGTATGCCCATATATGAATTTTATTGCCCTGACTGCAATATGCTGTTTAATTTTTTCTCAAAAACCATCAACACCGAAAAACGGCCGGCCTGCCCCAAGTGCCCCAATCCGCAGCTTGATCGAAAAATGTCGATCTTTTCCCGCCTGAAAAATACAAACCAGGAGGAAGGAGACGACATGCCTGTGCCCGACTTTGACGAGAGCAAGATGGAAAAAGCCATGAACCTCCTTGCAAGCGAAGCCGAGCATATGGATGAAGAAGATCCGCGACAGGCCGCCAATCTCATGAGAAAATTGACGGATATGACCGGTTTGAATCTGGGGCCGGGCATGGAGGAGGCCTTGAACAGGATGGAGGCGGGGGAAGACCCCGAGGCCATAGAAGCAGAGATGGGAGACCTTCTGGAAGGGGAAGATCCATTCTCCTTTCAGGCAAAATCCGGGAAAAAGTCGGGAAAAAAGCCACCAGTGGTTGACGAAACCTTTTATGACCTTTAGGATGGTTTTTTTGAGGATATGTACAACTTTTAACCCATAAGAAGATGAGGAGGGAATCCATGAAAAGAATTACCTGTTGTTTGTCCGCTGTATTGACCTTTTTGATTTTTCTCACCGGACCGGTGACCCAGTCCCATGCCGCTGATCCCATTATTTTAGGGGTCCCCACCTCTCTCGGGTTTTTAGAGGGAAAGGAAGGGCTTGCCTGTGTAAACATGGCCGTGGATGAAATCAATGCCGCCGGGGGAGTCAATGTGGACGGCGTGATGCGCCCATTCGAGGTAGTGGCCATCGATGCCAGAGGCGCCGAACCGGGAGTTCCCGTGAGCGAGGTCATCCGGGCACATAAGAAGCTGATCCTCGAAGACAAGGCCAATTTTATCGTCTTCGGCTCCTTCCGGTCGGAATGCGCCATCGCCTGTATGGATGTGGTCGGCCAGTACAAAATTCCGATGATTCTGGGAACAGCCATGTCTCCGGGCATGCAGAAAAAAGTGACCGACGACTACGATAAATACAAATACACCTTCAGGGCCTGCCTGAACGCGATCTATCTCATCAAATACCTGGGCGGCACCATGGCCTATCTGAACAAAGAGTTCGGGTTCAACAAGGTTTATATCATGAACCAGGATGTGGCGTGGGCCAGAAAAACCGGCGACCTCATGATCAAACTGGTTTTCGAGAAGATGGGATGGGAAGTGGTCGGCCGGCAGCAGTACCCCACCGGATCTTCCGATTTCTCCTCCGGTCTCATGAAGGCAAAGGCCGGCGGCGCACAAGTGATCCTGCCCATATTCGACATGCCCCAGAGTGGAATCCTTGTAAGACAGTGGAATACGATGCATATCCCGGCACTCGTTGCCGGTTTCATCTCTCCCCTGGCAGGTCCCGGGGCGTGGGACGCCTTTGACGGAAAAATTGCAGGCGCCATCAACTGCATTTTCGAGGCGGGGAATGTCCCAGTGAAAAAGATCCCCAAGTCGGTGGAGTTCTATAATAAGTATCGGGAAAAATACGGAAAAGCGATCGAAGCCGGGCATTCACCGGCCCCTGCTTACGAAATGGTCTACATGCTCAAAGACGCCATTGAAAAGGCCAAATCGATCGATGGAGACAAGGTGGTAGCGGCACTGGAAGAGACGGATCGAGAGGGCGCCATGGGCCGCATCAAGTTCGGGAAGGACCACCAGGTGATATACGGCACGGATCCCGCAGTGGAGGCATTGGGGGTCATGATCCAGTGGCGGGAACCGGGGAAGCGCGTAATCGTCTATCCTCCTTCGGTCGCGGAAGGGAAAATCCAGTTGCCGGAAGGCTTGAAATCGTTGAAGTAAAAGTGAACTAAACGATCCTGACAATGGGTTTGTCACCCGCGCAGATGAAAATAGCGTCATTCCGGGCATGGCCGCCGTCTTTTTGGCGGGCATGAACCGGAATCCAGAAATTGGTGCGGACAACCTGGATTCCCGCGTTCGCGGGAATGACGTAGATGGGGTGGCACGAGTAAAACTTAAAGCTTAAAACCTCTCGAAAAAAGCCTTTTGGGGACTTTTTACGAGACCATCAACTCTTCACTCTTAACTCTTCACTCGTCATTAATTATGCTGCTCGGCACTCTCATATACGGTTTCATAAACAGCGCCATCCTTGCCCTGCTGGCCATGGGGTTCAACCTCACATTCGGCATCAGCGGCGTGGCCAATTTTGCCTATGGCGCCGTCTACATCTTCTCGGGATTTACCGTATGGATCATGCTCAATGCGGCGGGAGTCCCTTATCTTTTCGCCGTGATCATTTCCATATTTGCCGCCGGCGCTTTAGGGATTCTGATCTATTACGTCATCATCATACGGATCAAGGGCATGCCGCTCTCCGAGGTCATGGCTACTTTCGGCCTGGGCCTTGCCATTATGGAACTTTTCCGCTACTTCAATTTTGTTGGTTATAAATACAAGTTGCCGGTTTTTTTCGATGGAAGTTTTTCCATCGGGGATGTCTATGTGGATTATCAGAGGCTGATCATCGGAGTCATTGCCGTCTGTCTGACCCTGTCCCTGTACCTGTTTACCCACCACACAAAAATCGGAATGGCATGCAGGGCTATCGCGCAGGATGAGAGGACGGCTCTCACATTCGGCATCAACTCGGATGTGGTGGGCGCCTTCAGCATGGGCTTAGGTTGTGCGCTCGCGGCCATCGCTTCCATTGTCATTCTCCCCTTGGGGACCATCGCGGTTGAAGGGGGGTATGAGGTATTGATCAATGCCCTGGCTGTCTGTATCGTGGGGGGTCTCGGGAGCACCGTGGGCATCCTGGTTGCAAGCGTTCTGATCGGCTATTCCCAGACCATTACGGCCAACTACCTGGAACCCCACTGGATGATGCTTGTAAGCCTCATCGCCATTGCCGTTGTACTGGTCATCAAACCGTCGGGGCTCTTCAGCCACCAGAAAGAACTTGAAGAACGAATATAACGTAAAAGAAGCCATTAGCTATTAGCCTTCATGGTAGGTTGTCCTTTTAAGTAACATGGATTAAATATCTAACTGTTTCAGGAAGATCAAAGAGTTGAAAAAGCGTAAGGAAAGAATCGACCGGGGAATCAAGGCGCGTTCGGCAGATATTTTCGCACTCTCTTCTTATAGAGAAATGCTCTATCTCCTGGCGCCGGGGGCAATCCCGGTCATCGGACTGCTCTGTTTCACTCCCCTTTTGAGCGCGTACTGGAAGGAAGTAATTATATCCACCGCCGTTTACGCACTTCTTGCCATCAGCTGGGATATGCTCATGGGCGCCGGGCTCCTCTCCCTGGGACAGTCCCTCTTTTTCGGCGTCGGCTCCTATCTGGCGGGGATCCTGAATTATTACTGGGGCGTGAGTCCATTGTTTACCATCCCCATCGCCACCCTGGTGGGCGGGGCACTGTGCATGCTCATCCTCCTGCCTGTCCTCAGGTTGCGAGGAATCTATTTCGCCATGGTGACACTGGTTCTTCCCCTCATGTTTGGCAGGCTGGTGGAAGCGACCAGAATATTCGGCGGAACGGAAGGACTTACGGGCCTCACCCCATTTCCCAATCAGATGACGGCTCTCTATGTCATAGAGATTGCTCTTTTGTGCGCCCTGTTCGGCTTTCGAAGAATCATGGCCTCCGATTACGGCCTGGTTATCAAAGCCATCAACGACAATGACCGGTCCGTGATGAATGCGGGGCTAAATATTTACTGGTACAAAGCCCAGGTCCTTTTCATGGGCGCATCCGTCGGCTGTTTTGCCGGCGCCTTTGTGACCCACCTGGACATGTTTGCGGGTATGCCGGGGTTTGCCCTTGATTACTCCATCATGCCCGTCGCCGCGGCCGTGGTGGGTGGCACGGGAACTTTTGCGGGACCCATGCTTGGAGCATTCATCCTGGTGCCCCTGTCCGAAATGCTTCGTGCTTTAGGCGCCCTCAGAATTGTATTTTATGGCCTTTTTCTGGTCATTTTCGTGGTGGGCGTTCCCGAGGGGATCTTCTCCTACGTACAGCGAAAGTATCACCAGCTGGAAAGGTGGGTGGAAGTCGAATGAAATCCGGATCTACCCTGCTCAAAGTATCGGACCTCACGAAAACCTTCGGGGGAGTCATGGCGGTTACCGGGATCAGCTTCGACCTCAAAGAGGGAGAGCTCCTGGGCGTCATCGGCCCGAACGGGTCCGGGAAAACAACCCTTGTCAATCTCATTACCGGGTTTGTAAAACCCGTATCCGGAAACATTGTTTTCAGGGGAACGGATATTACAGGCAAACCCCCATACAAAATAGTGGATCTCGGAATCTCCAGGACCTTCCAGATGGTCAAGCCTTTTTATCAACTTCCCGCCTATAAGAACCTGATCGTTCCCCTTTATTCACCCAGGGTAAAGAAACTGGCGGGAGGCAAGTATGGGGCAAGGGACGCCGTTGCGCTGGATCTGCTGGAAGAAGTGGGGTTTGAGCGGGATGCCCATGTATCCTACAAAGCGGCAAGCGCATTGCCACAGGGGTATCTCAAGCGGCTGGAACTTGCAAAAAGCATTGCCCTGAGACCGGACCTGATTATTCTGGATGAACTTTTCTCCGGCCTCAGCCTGGCCGAGGTAGCGGGCATCGTTCCCATCATTGAAAAATTGCGTGCCCAGGGGAAGACCATTATCATGATCGAACACAGGTTGAAAGAACTCTTCAGGATTGCAGACAGGATCATGGTCCTGAACTACGGCCGGAAGATCGCGGAAGGCCCGTCCACGGAAGTGATGGAAGATCCTTCGGTAAAAGAGGCCTACCTGGGCAGTGAGGTGTAGATGAAAAGCCATGTCCATGCTTGAAGTCAAAAATTTAATGATCTTTTTTGAAAACGCCGTGGCTCTTAATGACTTCAGCATGGAGGTCGAGGAAAAACAGGTCATCGGGATTATCGGCTCCAACAGTGCCGGGAAGACCACCCTGATGAATGCCCTTTCAGGCCTGATCATAGACATGCGGATCAAGGAAAAAAGAAAAGGCGGAGAGCGAATTACCGTGTATGGGCAGATATCCTACAAGGGAGAAGACATCACGGAAACCAGCCCGAGCAACAGGGTAAAGAAGGGCATCGTACTCTGCCGGGAGAGGCACCCTATCTTTCCTGAAAGCAATGTGCTTGAAAACCTCAAAATTGCGGGATATCTGCAAAAAAGACAAAGCACACAGGAAATGCTTCAGTTTGTTTTCAACCTGTTTCCGGCACTGGTCCACCTGAAGCGCAGAAAGGCGGGTTTCATGAGCGGGGGAGAACAGCAGATGTTAGCTGTAGGCATGGCCCTCGTAGCCCGCCCGGAACTCCTGCTCCTGGATGAACCCCTTCTGGGACTCAGCCCCATGATGCAGACCCTGCTGGTGAACGCCATTAAAGTCCTGGGAAGTGAATCACAAATCACCGTGCTCATCAGCGAGCAGTTCGCAAGGCCGGTTCTACCGATGATTGATTTCGGCTATATTATCGAAAACGGCATGCTGACTCTGACGGGAACAGGGAAGGAACTGATGGATAACCCGGAAGTAAAGTCAGCCTATTTCGGAATTTAATTTTATGGACACAGAAAACCAACCCGACAATGTCTCTCAAGCGTTTGCCTCGGCTGCGGAAAAGTTCCGGAACAAGACCGCAATCATCTATCTTGGGACCTGCTTCAGCTATGGAGACATCCTCGAATTCACGGAAAATTTCGCTGCCTCTTTGAGAAAGCAGG